>NZ_KV791387.1:0-54451 GCF_001807895.1 Stenotrophomonas sp. HMSC10F07 | reverse complement strand
CGGGCCAGGCGCAGCAGCAGGCCATCTGGCTGGACAACTATCCGGTAGCGCTGATCAACGTGCCGAGCGCCGGCGTGCCGGAACTGACCTACGTGCAGCCGGATCATCTGGGTACGCCGCGCGTGGTGATCGATCCGGTGCGCGATGTCGCGATCTGGGAGTGGAGCAACAAGAGCGAAGTGTTCGGCAACCAGATTCCGAGTGCCGACCCGGATGGCGATGGCGTGGCATTCGAGCTGGCACTGCGCTTCCCGGGCCAGCAGGCCACGGATGCGAGTGGGTTGTTCTACAACTACCAGCGTGAGTATGAACCAATGGTGGGGCGGTACTCGCAGAGTGATCCGATTGGTTTGGTTGGAGGCATCAGTACTTATTCATATGTGAGTGGGAACCCTGCGTCTGCTTTGGATCGTCTTGGCTTACAGTCCGGTGCAGCTCGGGCTATGCGATTGCCACCTCCAGCGTATCGGCCTGGAAGTGGTTACCAGCAGTGGAATCCTGACCTCCCGGGCTATGGGGAAGGGCAAGCTCCTGCGCCATACATTGATATGAGTCCGATCCACTCGCCAATCGATGCTTTCATTGGTGCGACGGTAAGTTTGCCAGTAATCGTGGATGCTCTCGCCAACCTCTACTTCAGCAAGAAAAAGGACGGTGCGCGATCCAAGCCTACGAACTGTCCAGTAGGAACACTCCCTATAGACACGGCCAAAAAATCCTTCGGGCTTGATCATGGTGCCGTTGAAACCATTAAGGAAGGTTCCGCTGCTAGCCCGACGCACTGGACTGGTATAGCCCCAAATGGCGATATTTGGGTTGGGACGCAGGACGGCAAAGGTAGAATAGAGGGGAATATTAGTGATTATGGTTTTGGGAGGTGATGCGTGAGTGGTCTTTTGGTGAATATTTCACTTAGGTTTTTCCATCCCTCTGTTTCTGCTGAATCCATTAGGGAGGAAATTGGTTTGGAGTCCCGCTTTGCCCGCAGTGCAGGCGAGCCTAGACCAGCTCGGCAGGGTGAGGATCAGCAGCTCTATGAATTTACCTATCTATCTATTCCTCTCGCGAGGAAGGTGAATGTCGAGTTGGATGAGGAGATCTCCCGTTGGTGCGATTTTCTGATAAACAAGCGTGAGTTCATTGGCCACATCACAGATACGGGAGGGAGGGCAGAATTCTATATCAGCATCTTTGTGGGCGGACTTGGCGGATTTGAACTGGATCGTGCAGTTCTCACCAGAGTCACAACTTTGGGCCTCGGTTTGGCGGTGGAAATTTACCCGCCTTCGGGCGACGAGACGTAGAGCGCCTCGGGTGCGCGGTCGAATCGGCTGCATCGGTAATGTGGTCGGCAGAGGGGATGTCATCTATCTATCCCTGGATCCAGATGCGGTTCTGGAGGAGGACGTCTGGGAACTGGCCGCATTGTTCAGGAGGTATCGGATTCCACTGGCCCAGCTGCGAACGCTGGAGGCAGGCAGGTACTTTCGAGCGCTGCGCGATGCCTTGCGCGAGTTGGGCGCCAAGCGGGAGGCAAGGTGCATGAGCTCCCGCACTCCTCCACAAAAGAACGCGATCGGGCTGCACGCCCTCGGAGAGGTACAAGATGAAAGCCAGGCAGATTCTTCGGTACGGGCTGGCCTACGCGGTGTCGTGTGGAGCACTCTGGCTGTTCCTGCACTTTGTGGGCAGGGCGCTTTACGCCTTCGACTCACATCGAGTTTTCTTCTGGCTGTATGCCGTCAGCCTTTTGTTGCTGGGAATCTGCGCACGGGTTCCCGCCGCGGGCCGCCTTACGGTCAGGCGGCTTGCCAAGGGGGCTGGCTTGGGGCTGCTCGCGGGCCTTCTGGCCCAGGTCGTGGTGCTTGTACTGGAAGCCTATAGATTCAGCGGATTCAGCCCATCGCTGCTCTGGCAGGTACCGGTTTCGCTGACGGTGATGAGCGTCGTGCTGCTCACGCCGCTCTGGGGCGTAGTGCTGGTTGCCCTCACTGCCGAACACCGCCGCGACAACCACCCACATCAGGCCTCGAAGCCATGAAGCACCTGACCGCCTTCTGCCTCGTGGTTGCACTGACATCCTGTGCAGCGCATCCGAACCGCACCACGAAGTGTCCGCCGGCCCATTTCACCTACGTCGGCACCGAGAGCGTCGACGGACTGACCTACGGGCGCTTCCAGGTCACCCACAATGCTGATCAGCCGCTTCAGCTGTGGGTGGATGAGAGACGCAGGTTGAACCCAAGGACCGCTCGCGCAGAAATGAGGCGCACAGGCGAGGATGCCTGGCGGCCTTACAACGTGATCCTTGAGGAAATCACACCGGGAGCGATCGGGCTGTCGATCGGGCAGGATGAACAGCAGAGCGTTCTGTTCGATGGTGATGGCCTGTTCCTGCCCGGCGCATCCAGCGCGGGCGCGAATTACTCCATCGTGGTACAGGACGCTGCCGGTTGCGAGCATCGCTCGGCAACGTTCATTCCCTGACATTTCTGGCGGCGCGCCGGCCAGGCAACGAAGGAAAAATGGCGCGCCCGGAGGGATTCGAACCCCCGACCAATGGCTTCGGAAGCCACTACTCTATCCGGCTGAGCTACGGGCGCGTTGTAGAACCGCCGCGCCGTCGGCCAGTGCCGGGGCGGGCATCGCAGCGCCATGAGGCGGTGCGGGACCGGCATTCTATCCAGTTTCGTCGAACAAATCTCCCCCCACCGGCAAAGCCCTGCCAGAGGGGCAGGAGTATCCTATCGCCATGGCTGATACCCCCCTCACTTCGCCGCAGTCGCAGGCGACGCCGCGTTGGCGGCATTACTGGAGTCTGATGCGCGCTGATCGCCCGATCGGCACGTTGCTGCTGCTGTGGCCCACGTGGTGGGCGTTATGGCTGGCTGCCGGCGGCCTGCCGCCGCTGTGGACGCTGTTCGTGTTCACCGCCGGCGTGTGGCTGACCCGCTCGGCCGGTTGCGTCATCAACGACTACGCTGACCGCTGGCTCGACCCGCATGTGGAGCGCACCAAGGCGCGGCCGCTGGCCACCGGCGCGATCAGCGGTCGCGCAGCGCTGGCGCTGTTCGCCGTACTGATGCTGGTGGCCTTCGGCCTGGTGCTGACCCTGAACGGGCTGACCATCGGCCTGAGCTTCATCGGCGTGTTCCTGGCCGCCAGCTATCCGTACCTGAAGCGCTACACCCATCTGCCGCAGGTCTACCTGGGCATGTCGTTCGGCTGGGGCATCCCGATGGCGTTCGCCGCCGTGCAGGGCGAGGTGCCGATGCTGGGCTGGCTGCTGTATGCCGGCAACATCCTGTGGTCGACCGCCTACGACACCTGGTATGCCATGGTCGACCGCGAGGACGACCTGAAGATGGGCTCGCACTCCACCGCGATCCTGTTCGGCGATCTCGATCTGGTCATCCAGGGCGTGCTGTACGCGCTGTTCCTGGCCACCATGGCGCTGGTTGGCGTGCGCGGCGGGCTGGGTGGCTACTACCTGGCCGGCGTGGCCGTGGCCACCGCGCTGGTGGTGTACGAATTCTGGATCTGCCGCAACCGCGAGCGCGGCCCGTGTTTCAAGGCGTTCCTGCACAACAACTGGGTCGGCGCCGCGCTGTTTGCCGGTATCGCCGTGGACCTGGCGCTGCGTTGAGAAGCGCAGCCGAGCGTGGGCTCGGCTCTACAGCTGAGAGTGCTTCTGTAGCGCCCGAGCCTACGCTCGGGCGGCGGCGCGCAGCGCCGGGCCTACCGCCACCTACGACCAATAGGTGGCAGACAGCCCACACCCCACCGCCCAGAATCGGTCCATCGAACCTGGGAGGGTAGGCGATGGCCTCGACGGCAGCAGTACAGGACGGCTGGATGGCGCGCGCAGCGCTGCGCTCGGCCGCCTGGGCGGAAAAGTGGTTCCCCGATGCGTACGTGTTCGCGGTGCTGGGCGTGGTCATCGTCGCACTGGCCGCGATGGGCTTCGGTTCGACCCCTCAGGCCACCGCCAGCGCCTTTGGTGACGGCTTCTGGAGCCTGATCCCCTTCACCATGCAGATGGCCTTCGTGGTCATCGGCGGCTACGCCGTGGCGACCGCGCCGGTGGTCGCACGCTTCATCGACTTCCTGGCCCGGGTGCCGCGCACCGGTCGCGGTGCGGTGGTGTACGTGGGCCTGGTCAGCATGCTCGCCTCGCTGCTCAGCTGGGGCTTCTCGCTGGTGTTCGGTGGCCTGCTGGTCCGCGCGCTGGCCCGTCGCACCGAACTGCGCATGGACTACCGCGCCGCCGGTGCGTCGGCCTATCTCGGCCTGGGCGCAGTGTGGGCGATGGGGCTGAGCTCGTCGGCCGCACAGTTGCAGGCCAACCCGGCCAGCATGCCGCCGGGGCTGGTGGAGATCACCGGCGTATTGCCGTTCACCGAAACCATCTTTCTGTGGCAGTCGATCGCCCTGACCGCAGTGCTGATCCTTGTCTCGCTGCTGATCGCCTGGCTGACCGCGCCTGCAGCCGGCAGTGCGCGTACCGCCGAGGAATTTCCCGGCGCTGCGCAGGCCGAGCCGGAACCGCTGCAGCGACGCACGCGCCCGGGCGAATGGCTGGAATACAGCCCGTTGCTGACCGTGCTGCTCTCGCTGCTGGCGTTCGGCTGGCTGTTCAACGAGTTCGCCAACAAGCCGGTGGTCACTGCCATCGCCAACCTCAACACCTACAACTTCCTTTTCATTTCGCTGGGCCTGCTGCTGCACTGGCGCCCACGCAGCTTCCTCAACGCGGTGGCCAAGGCGGTGCCGAGCACCACCGGCGTGCTGATCCAGTTCCCGCTGTACGGCGGTATCGCGATGATCCTCACCCACGCCGCCGGTGGTGACGGGCAGACCCTGGCGCACCGGCTGTCGAGCCTGTTCGTGCACGTGGCCAGCACCGATAGCTTCGCGCTGGTGATGGGCATCTACTCGGCGGTGCTGGGCTTCTTCGTGCCGTCCGGTGGCGGCAAGTGGATCATCGAGGCGCCGTACGTGATGCAGGCCGCCAACGAGCTGAAGGCGCACCTGGGCTGGGCAGTGCAGGTCTACAACGCGGCCGAAGCGCTGCCGAACCTGATCAACCCGTTCTGGATGCTGCCATTGCTGGGCGTGCTGGGGCTGAAGGCACGCGACATCGTGGGCTTCACCTTCATCCAGTTGCTGGTGCACATCCCGCTGGTGCTGGGCCTGTTGTGGCTGCTGGGCATGACCCTGGCGTATGTGCCGCCGGTGATGCCGTGAGTGCAGGGCTGGCGTCCGTGCGCGAGCAGGACGCCAGCTCCGTTCAGCGCGTGTTTCCAGCAGAGCACGCCATGAATGCGCGCAGTCGGGCTGACGGCATGAGCACATGCCGAACCCATATGAATCCTTCATCGGCTTGTGCCGCAAGGGGCTTTGCCCGTTCATTCACGCGCGTACACACCAATGTAGCCGCCCACCAACGCGCGATTAACTCTTCGCTGCAGACGATGGCCCCGTCCACCGCATTCCGCGTGTGGCTTTGGAGATCGGACATGGCACAGCAGAACCAGAACCCGAACCAGAAGCAGCAGGGCCAGCAGAACCAGCAGGATCAGCAGCAGGGGCGTGGCCGCGACCAGCAGCAGCAACAGCAGCAGGAACAGCAGCAGCGCAACCAGCGCAACCAGCAACAGGGTGGGCAGGACGAGGAGGAGTGACTTCGGTACCCACTTCCTGTGATGCGCGAAGCCCCGCCCCGTGCGGGGCTTCGCTTATTCCAGCACGCCAATGCGTTGCAGCACCGGCGCTGCTGACATGTCGTTCGGGTTGGTGCCCGGCTGATCCTGCGGCACCTCCATGCCCATGGCGCGGTAGAGATCGACCCAGTGCTGTGCGATCTGCCCGGTCTTCGGGTTGCGGAAGTTCATCGGCTGCAGTGCGAACACATGGTGCGCACGGAACGCACGTTCGATGAAATCCGAACAGTAGTAGCTGTCCTCATTCAACACATACGACGTGTTGTAGGGCTTGCCCAGCATCATGCGTGCGGTCGCGATCGCATCCTTGATGGCAGCCTGCTGCGATGCGCGCAGCCGATAGACCACGACCTGCCGCTGCTTGCCTCGGGCGTCCTCGCGGAACTGATCCAGCGTCTGCCGGCGCGAGCCTTTCTCATCCGCATGCAGTACCTCCCAGCCGTCTGGCGCCGCAGCGACCAGGGCCACGTGATCGAAGCTGGGTGCGCCCTGCTTGCCGGTGGCATCGTCGATGGCCGCGCTCAGGCCGGCATGGCCGGCGGTGACGAACAGCAGATCGCCTTCCCGGACCTCCAGCGCGGCCGCACCACCAGGCCACAGCGTTGGCAGCAGCAGGGAGAGGGCAAGCAGGAATGCGCGCATGGGGCCAGGGTCGAAGCGTGTGCGGCGTAGTCTAACGGCTGCTGCGATGACGTTGATTTCAGTATTAGTGTGATATTGGTCACAATTCGGCATGTCGGGATATTCCTGACAGCGGATGTTGAAACTGAATTGACCGAGGCATGGCTATCCTTGCCTCCCTACCGCGCCGGAACCGCGCGCGACCGCCCGGAATCAGGAGGATCCCGTGAACCAGCTCCGCCCCGTTGCCCTGCTTGCGCTTGCCCTGGGGCTTGCGCTGTCCGGCTGCAAGCCTGCGCCCCAGGCAGCCCCCGCTGACGCCGCCGCACCGGCTCCGACCAGCACGGCCACTGCCACGACGCCGGCCACGCCGGTTGCCGCGGCCCCGGCAGACGCTTCTGCCAGCTGCCCCCATCCGGTCTTCGACGACTTCCTCAAGCATTTCGGCAACGAGATCGCGCTGCAGGAAACGTCCACTGCCGATCCGCTGCTGGACAGCCACATCGACAGCGAAGCCGAGCCGGAGCCACGCAAGGTGGAGGAGAAGGTGCCGCTTGCCAAGGTCGAATGGCCGGTGATGCCGGACCCGGCCACGCTGCAGCGCCAGGGCCGCGAGATGCAGGTCACCCGCCTGCCCGATGGCCAGGTACAGGTGCAGATGCGCACTCCCGATACCAGCGACCAGCAGATCTACACCTTTGCCCAGAAGCCGTGCTGGCAACTGGTCAAGCGTGAGGACGAATCGATCTGACCCCTGAGCGACCGCCTGCGAGCGGTCGTGTGATTCACCCAAGGAGCCCCGCATGCGTCTGTCTCCCGTTGCCCCCGTACTGGCCCTGATGCTTGCTGCCTGCAGCGGCCCTGAGGCGGCTGCACCGGCGGCCCCTGCTTCCACTGACCCGGCAGCGACGCCGGCCGCACCTGCGGCTGCCGTTGCGGACCATTCCACCTCTCTTACGCGCGACGAGACCGGCATGCATATCGATTGCCAAGGCACCCGCCTGCACCTGGCGGCCCAGCCCACCCAAGACACGGACGCTTCCCGGCTGACCACGCTGGAAATTGAAAAGGACGGCGCACGCCAGGCCATTGCTGCGCCCAAGGAGATGGACGGCTATACCGCCGTTGGCCTGGCCTGCGTGCAGGACCGCAGCGGTACGCCGTACTTCGTCGTGCAGTACGGTGAACTGCCGTTCGGCTGCAGCTTCTGCGAGTGGTACTACCTGTACGACGCCAGTGGCCGCCAGTTGACCCACAGCACACCGCCGCTGCGCGGCGCGGAAGGCGAGGAGCAGGAGCCCAACAACGACGAGTACGAGAAGTTGATCGACTCGCTCGGCATCAAGCACCCGGAGGTGAACTACATCGAAGACTGAGCGCAGCGGCAGGACGTCGCACGCGCGCTGTGAACGCAGCACTGCAGTACCGCAGTACCAGAAGTACCAGAAGTACCAGAAGTACCAGGAGCAGTACCCCTTAAGGAAATTCCCTTTTTCATAGAATGGATAGCACAGACATGGCAGACATCTACCAGGACATGGTCCAGCCCCGCGGGGCGGCCTACAGCAGTGACCGCATCAAGTCGTGGAGCCACTACCGCGAGCCGATCGACCAGAGCGACGGCCGCCTGCATGGCAACTCCCGTCGGTGGGGCGATGCGACCCCGGAAGTACAGTCACGGGTGATCGACACGATCATCGAGTCGGCGCGCGAGAAGGGCCTGACCCCACGCGAAACGGCGCACGTACTGGCCATCGCCCGCGTTGAATCGGGTTTCAACCCCGATGCCGCCGCTGGCACCACCTCGGCCTCGGGCCTGGGCCAGTTCATCGACAAGACCGGCAACCACTACCACCTCAACAACCGCAACCGCTTCGACGTCGGCGCACAGTCCGATGCACTGGTTGACCATTACATCGATAACCGCACGCTGGCGCACAAGCGCGGCCAGGGTGAGGAGTACATCTACAAGTACCATCACGACGGCCCGACCCGCGATTACGGCGGCCTCACCCTGTCTGAAAAGAAGGTGATGCCGTACGTGGACAAGTACGAGCGGTTCGTGGAGCAGCGCCTGGGACTGACCCACGGCCAGCCCCAGGGCAGCCACGCGGCCCCCGCCGTAGCCGCGGCCACGCACGCGCAGGCCAAGCCGGCAGCGGCGCATGCCGAAGCCCAGACCCGCAACTTCGAGCAGACGATGCAGGTGATGCTGCCCCCGCAGAACGGGGTCAAGCCGCACATTACCGGTGAGTTCGGCGAACACCGCGCGCACAAGCCGCACGGTGGCACCGACTTCAACTATGTCGGCGGCCAGCACGGCCGTAATCTGCAGCACCCGACCGTCAACGCGCCGATCTCCGGAACGGTGACGTTCGTCGGTGGCGACTACGGTACGGTGAAGATCAGGGATGCACAGGGCAACTCGCACGAGATCCTGCACCTGCAGTCGACCCAGGTGAAGGAAGGCCAGCCGATCAAGGCGGGCGAGCCGATCGGCACCATGGGCGGGCGTGGCCCGGGCGGTGCGGGTCAGTATGCCCAGCACGTGCATTACCAGTTGAAGGATCCGCACGGCAAGCTGCTCAGCCCGCAGGACTTCTGGGACCACGGCAAGCTGAAGGAAACCGGCAAGGGTGGCCATTCGCATGATGCCGACCACAACGGTGTGCTGCGCCAGGGGGCCAAGGGCGAGGAAGTGACTGCGCTGCAGAAGGAACTCAACCGCCTGGGCGTGCGCGACGGCCAAGGCAATCCGCTGAGCGAGGACGGCAAGTTCGGTGCCAATACCAGGGACGCACTGATCGCCTACCAGAAGCAGCACGGGCTCTCCGCCGACGGCGTGGCGGGTCCGGCGACGCTGGGCAAGCTGGCCGAAGGCCGCAGCCATGCCGAGGCGGCGCCGAAGGGGCCGCAGCTGGGCGACAAGGCGCATCCGGATACGCCGCTGCACAATGCGATCCGTGGCCACATGCCGGGCATGATCTCCAACGAGATGAGCGCGCATGTGACCGCCCAGGCCAAGGCCGCCGGCATCGATTCGCCGGAAAAGCTGCAGGGCGTCACCGTGCAGGATGGCAAGGCCTTCGTCGTGGGCACCGTTCCCGGCTTCCGTACTGCGGTGGACATGACCCAGGCGGCACCGAGCCTGCAGGAGACCAGCGCTGCAATGCTGGCCAAGCATGAGCCTTCGCAGCAACACGTGCAGGACGAGCAGCAGCGGGTGGCCATGGGCCGTTGACCGCTGCGTGTGAAGAAGTGTGTGGTAAAGGAGGCCGGCCGGGGTAATCCGGCCGGCTTTTCCGTTCATGGGGCAAGGACATACACGGATGCCGTTTCGCATGATGCGCAGCACCGCCATTGCAAGGCACGGCGTCCACATGAGCCGGGTGCTGCCGTGGCGCAACGCATGGCAGTGGGTAGGGCTGGCACTGCTGCTCTGCCTGCTGCCGCTGCCAGTGCTGGCGGCGGCCCCGATTCCGGCACTGGACGACCCGGTGGTGGACACCGCCAACGCGCTGTCCGCCAGCACCCGCGCCACGCTGCGCGAGCAGGCATTGCAGCTGCAGGCACGCAAAGGCGCGCAACTGCAGGTGCTGGTGGTGCCCAGTGTTGGCGATGACGGCATCGAAGCCTATGCACAGCGTGTCTTCGACCAGTGGCAGCTGGGCCGCGCCGGTGTCGATGACGGGGTGTTGCTGCTGGTGGCGGTGCAGGACAGGCGCGTACGCATCCAGACAGGCTATGGCCTGGAAGGCACCATTCCCGATGCCTATGCCGCGCGCATCATCGACAAGGCGATCGTGCCGCGCCTGCGCGAAGGAGACCTGGACCAGGGCATGCTGGACGGCAGCAGGGTGCTGGTGGCGCTGATCGATGGCGAGCCGCTGCCGCCCGAGCAGGATTCATCCGCACGCAACCTGTTGCCAGCGGATTGGCGTACAGGGGATTCGGTCGTTGCCCTGACCTTGCTGGTGGGGTTCCTGGCCGGTCTGTGGCGATCACCGCCACGCCTGCTGGCCACCAGGACCGAGGCCGAGTTCAGCGGTAAGCGCCGTGAGCGGCGGCGCAAGGCACTGGCAGCCAATGCGGCAATGCCCAGGCCGAATTGGCCGACATTGCCTGCCTGGGGCAGACCGTTGCTGGTAACGGCAGTGATGGCCGCTGGGTTGGTTTCGGCGACGCTGCTGCTGCCGCGGCATGTGCTGCCTGCGCTGTTCTTCGTGCTGTTACCGGCCGTACCGGTGGCGGCGCTGCTGGGGTGGTGCTGGCGTCGCAGCCGTGGTGTGCGCATCGTGCTGTCCGGCATGTTGGCCGTCAGTATCGGTTTCTTCATGGTGATGCTGGTTCGTGGTCAGTTGCCGCCCAGCCTTGCCCTGCACACGTTGCTGAACCTGGCGGTCGCCATTGCCGCCATGCTGGTGTTCTTCCTGGTGCAGGCCGGCCGCGCGCGCTGGCGGAAGAACCGCAACAGCTTCGCCGTGCGCCTGGTGGTGCTGGTGCTGTTGACCGGCGGCTATGCGCTGGGCGCGCTGCTGGCCATCGACCAGGCCAGCGACGAGAACGCACGCGAGTTGGCGACGATCGTGTCCTGCGCAAGCACGCTGTTCCTGTACTTCATCTGGGTGTTCACCCTGTTGCCCGGCGAAAAAGCACGCAGCGGACAAAGGTCGTCCCAAGGCTACCGTTCCTCGTCCAGCACCTCGTCGTCGAGTTCGTCCTCGAGCAGTTCCGGCGGCTGGTCCGGTGGCGGTGGTCGCAGCGGCGGTGGCGGCGCTTCGGGCAGCTGGTAGCTCAGGCCGCCCACACCCGCCAGCCCAGCGCCGCATCGCGCAGTTCGCCGCTGCCGCTCACATCACCCACCTGCAGCTGCACGCCCTGCGCATTGGGCAGGTCTTTCTGCTCGGGGAACCAACGACGGTCGGCGGCGACGATGATCAGCAGGCCCTCGTCGTCGCCCACCGGTGCGAACTGCGGCGAAGGCGGGCTGATCGGCTGCAGGCCGAAGCGCTGGCTGGACTGTTCGCGCACCGCATCGACATCGTGGCTGGGCAGGCCAACCTCGCTCAGGCAGGTCAGCTCGCTGCCATGGAAAGCGCCTGCGCGCGTGCTGACTGGCAGACGGCGCCGGCCGATCAACTCGAGGATCAGGCCATCGGGACCGGTGAAGTACACCGACTGCGACTGCCAGCTGCTCTCCAGCGCAAAGTAATCCAGGCCCTCAGGATTACGTTGCAGCGGGGTACGTTCGCGCAACCAGGCCATCGCCTCGCTGAAGCGGTTGTCCGGTACGTTGAAGGCCAGGTGCACGCCACCGACGGGGTGATCACCCGCCGCCTGCAGTTCGATCGTGCTCCAGCCGATGTGCACATGGTTGCCGACCACGCGCTGCTGCAGCACATCGTGGAAATACGCGGCGACGGTGGCGACGTCGGACACCGGCAGGGTGAGGTGAAGCAGGCGCATGACCGATTCTCCATGGACGCGCTCACTGTAACGCTGGGGCCTGCCCGGCGGCCACTAGCGCAGTGAATGGTTGAAGAATCGTATTGCTGCGTCCACTGCCTGGGCGTGGGTCTGCGCCTTCGGCACCGACGTCCTGCACAGGTCCTGCAGCCGCCGCTGTCCGGTCGGGGTGCATGCGGCGAGGAAATCGTAATGGCCGACACCGGGCAGCGCCTGCAGTGCAGCGCCCGCAATCACCGCACGCGCAGCCTCGCCATTGGTCTGCGGTGGCGCAACCGTGTCAGCCTCGCCCAGTACGATCGACACGGGCTGTTCCAGCGAGGAGAGCTGCTCGGGCGCAAAGGCCTGCACGATTGCCGGTGCCAGCAGGAACACCGCGCGCACGCCGGGAATGGCGCGCGCGTCGTTGGCGTGGGACATCCACGGCGACAGCTCGGGCGACGCCGCAGCGGCAACACGCGCCTCCATCGTGTGCGTGGCCGCTTCCTGCTGGGGCCGGCAGACGCCGTCATCCGGATGCGCCGTGCAGAAGGCCAGCAGTCGCTGCAGGTCCGGTCGCGCACCGGCCGCCACCAGTGCGGTGTAGCCGCCGGCCGAGAATCCGGCGACCCCCAGGCGCTCGGGATCGACATGGGGGCCCAGCACCGGATCGGCCTGCACAGCCGCCAGTGCGGCACGCAGGTCATCGGCGCGCAGCCAAGTCAGCACGCTGCCGGGCAGGGTCATGCTGTCAACGCCGTTGTTGCCCGGATGATCAACTGCGATCACCAGATAGCCTGCCCGCGCCAACGCGGTGCCCAGCCAGCCCATCATGCGCGCGCTGCCGCCGTTGCCATGGGAGAGCAGCAAGGTCGGCAGGCGATCACCGGCGACCGGCGCATCCTTGGACGACCGGCCGACCTCGAACAGCGGCGCGTCGGGTGGACCGATGGTCAGCACGGTCTCCCGGCTGCCTGCAGGTGCCGGATACCAGACCGTGTAGCGCAAGGCGTCGCGGCGCTCTGCGTCGCGCACGGCCGCGCTGGCCAGCGTCGTTGTGCCGTGGCGCTCGCCGGCCACCCCGCTTTCGCGAGCGGCGCCGGTGCTTGTGAACGCCATCAGCATCGCTCCCAGCACAGCAGCGGTCATGCGCATCTTCAACTCCTTGTCAGTGGGGACGGTCGTCGACGGGCAGCCAGATTTCCACGCCGCCCTGGCCGGTGTGCTCGTCGAACCGGGCGTCGTAGCGCTCCAGATCCGGCGCATCGGCGAGGCTCAGGTTGGAAGCAGGAAGATAATGATCCAGCAACCAGAACCAGGTCGAGCGGATGGCCGAGATGTGCCCGCTGTGCCAGGCCACTAGGTAGCGGCGCGCCGGGATGTCCACGCGTTGCCAGTGCGCAGGCACGCTCGGCACCGTGCTTGCCGGCAGTGCCGCGATGTAATCGAAGCCACCCTTGTCATCACTGTTGCAGCACACGCCGAAGCTGATCGGCGCCGGCATCGGCCATTCGCGGTTGAGCTGCGCCCACTGGCCGGGAATCGCGCCGCCACTGTCACGGGTATGCCGCACGCCGATGCCGGCCACCTGGAACGCGGGCGTCTCGAGCAGGCGGGGGGCTTCAATGCAGGCGGACGGGGCCTCGTCCATGCGGATCGCCTGCACCAGCGCCAGCCCATCGGTGCCCTGTTCGCGTACGCGCTCCGGCGTCTGTCCGAACTGTTCGCTGAAGGCACGCGTGAAGGCGGCATGGGTGGTATAGCCGGCACCCAGCGCCACCTGCAGGATGTCGCCGGCGCCGTTGGCCAACTGCTGCGCGGCAGCGGTCAGGCGGCGCCCGCGCAGGTAGCGCACCACCGAGGTGCCGGTGCGGGCCTGGAACAGGCGCGACAGATGGAATGGCGACAGGCCCGCCGCAGCGGCAATGTCGGCCAGCGCCAGTGGCTGGTCCGCGTGGGTTTCGATGTACCACAACGCCTTGCCTGTCGCGCTCATCCTGCCGTTCCTTGAATCCAATGCTGGGCACAGTAGCGGATCGGCAGGCGCGGCGTTTAGCAGTTCTTGCGCCTGTGCGGACTCAAGCTGTCGCACTGACGTCATGCCTCCTTCACACATCGCGCCGAGACTGCGCGCCTTGTCCAGGCCTGTTGTGTGTGCACAGGTGCTGGCCCTGTCGCGTCCTCCCGGAGCCCTGCCGTGCATCGTTCGAAGCTTTCGCGTTCCATCCTCCTTGCCCTTTGCATGGCCAGCGCAGGAGGCGCGATTGCAGCGGAGGCCGATGCGGTCGATGCCGCCGGCGGCAGCCGCGCCGTGCCCACCCAGCTCGACGCGATGCTGGTCACCGGTACCCGCGCGTCCAACCGCACCCAGTTCGAAACGCTGGCGCCGGTGGATGTGTTCAGCAAGGAAGACATCAGGTCCGTCGAATCCACCGACCTGAAGGACGTGCTGGCGCAGCTGGTGCCATCATTCGTGGTGCAGCGCCTGCCGATGGCGGACGGCCAGGTGTTCGTGCGTCCGGCCACCCTGCGTGGCCTGTCGCCGGACCAGACCCTGGTGCTGGTCAACGGTCGCCGCTTCCATCGCAGCGCGCTGCTCGGCAACCGCGGTGCGCAGGCGGCTGATCTGGCACAGATTCCCACCAGTGCGATCAAGCGCATCGAGGTGCTGCGTGATGGCGCGTCGGCGCAGTACGGCTCGGACGCCATCGCCGGTGTCATCAACATCATCCTCGAGGATGGCCCGGGTAGCGAGATCACCGCCGGCTATTCGCAGTACGCGCAGGGTGACGGTGCCTCGCGCGATTTCAGTGCGCGCACCGGCTGGTCGCTGGGCGACTATGGCAGCCTGGTGCTGTTCGCCGAATCGTCCAACTCCGACGCTACCTCGCGCACGCGCCAGCGCCCGGACGCGATCGCCTTCCAGGCTGCACATCCGGAGCTGGACGTGCCCAATCCGGTGCAGCGCTGGGGCCAGCCGGAACTGGAAAGCCGCCGCGTCGGCTTCAACGTGAAGGCCAATGCCAGCGAGACGCTGGAGTTCTATGCCTTCGGCTTGTACAGCCACAGCGATGGCGTCAGTGATTTCAACTGGCGCAATCCGGACACTACCACCGGTGCGTACCGCACCACCGCCATCTTCCCGGGCTGGAACCTGCGCTCGCTGTATCCGGTCGGCTTCAGCCCGCAGTACGGCAACGTCCAGAACGACCTGCAGCTGGTCGGTGGCCTGCGCGGCGAGATCACGCCCAAGCTGCGCTGGGATGTCAGCGCCTCGTATGGCCGAAACGCCATCGACTACAGCTTGAAGAACTCGATCAATGCCTCGCTCGGCCCGGCCAGCCCGACCGCGTTCGATCTTGGCCGACTGACCCAGACCGAGAAGAACGCCAACGCAGACTTCAACTACGAGTGGGACGTGGCCGCGCTGTCCCAGCCGGTCAACGTCGCCTTCGGTGGCGAGTTCCGCCAGGAGACCTACCAGGTGCGTGCCGGCGACCCGGCCTCGTACGCGGTGGGTCCGGGCGCGGCTGCAGGCCTGGAGGCCAATTCCAATGGCGCGCCCGGCTTCTCGGCCAGCCAGGCCGGGCAGTGGAGCCAGCGCAGCAAGGCCGCCTACGTGGACATGGAAGTACCGCTGGGCGAGCGCTGGAGCATCGGTGCGGCCAGCCGCTACGAGGACTTTTCCAGCTTCGGCAGCACGCTGGACGGCAAGCTCTCGGCGCGCTTCGCGATCACCCCGGACGTAGCCCTGCGCGGTACCGTGTCCAGCGGCTTCCGTGCGCCGACGCCGGCGCAGCTCAATACCACCAGCACCACCCAGGGGTTGGATACGCGCACGCTGCAGATCTTCACCAGTGGCCGTCTGTCGCCGAACGATCCGCTGGCGCAGCTGCTCGGCGCCAGGCCGCTGAAGCCGGAACAATCGCGTACCGCGTCGCTGGGCCTGGCCTGGCGCACCGACCTGGGCCTGTCCGGCTCGGTGGATGTCTACCAGATCAAGCTCAGCGACCGCTTCAGCCAGTCGGCCAGTTTCGCCATTCCGGCCGGTACGCCCAATCCGCTGGGCTATACCTCGGTGAACTATTTCACCAACGACTTCGATACCACCACTACCGGCGTGGACGTGGTCGGCAACTACCTGCGCGATCTCGGCGCCGGCCGCATGACGCTGACCCTGGCCTACAACTACAACCGCACCCGCGTGGACAACGGCAGCACCTCGGTGGCCACCAACGAGACCCAGCGCGTGCTGTTCGAAGATCGCCTGCCCGAGCACAAGGGCAGCCTGACCGGCAGCTGGGACATCGGCGCCTGGTCGCTGATGGCACGCATGCGCTACTACGGCGCCTGGACCGATTCCAGCGGCAATGCAGTGGGCGATATCTACCAGCGCTTCGGCGCGATGAGCTTCCTCGACCTGGCCGTCGGCTATCGCATCAACGAACATCACAGCCTGCGTGTGGGGGCCGACAACGTATTCGACCGCTATCCGGACGAAGCCACCTTCCAGGCCAGTCGCGGCCTGGTCTACTCGCGCAACGCGCCGTACGACACCGACGGCGCCAAGCTGTACGCACAGTACCGGCTGAGCTTCTGATGGACCCGGCCCGCCGCTCCCTGTTGCGTGCCGGCACCTTGCTGCCGGCCGCAGCCGCACTTTCTTCACTGCCGGCCATGGCTGCCACGCGTTACGCTGCGTCCATGCAGATTCCCGCAACGACCGTGGCGCCGGACGTGCTGGCCCGCGATGAAAACTACTGGGCCGCCGTGGCCAGCCACTTCGATGTCACCGACGAAGTGAACCATCTGGAGAACGGCTACTGGGGCGCGATGGGCCGCGAGACGCTGGCCAGCTACCAGCGCCACACCGCGGAAGTGAACCGAGGCAATGCCTGGTATGGCCGCCGTGAGTTCCCGGCGCAGTACATGGCGGTGCAGCGGCAGGTGGCCGAACTGCTGGGCGTGGGCGCCGACGAGATCGCACTGACCCGCGGTGCCACCGAGGCGATGCTGGCGCTGATCGGCGGCTACAACCGCCTGCAGCCCGGCGACCAGGTGCTGTACGCCGATATCGACTACGACAGCATGATCGGCGCGATGCGCTGGCTGCAGCAGCGCCGCGGCGTGCAGGCCGAGCGCATCGCGCTGCCGGCAGTGCCCGACCATGCGCAGATCCTGCAGGCCTACGAGGCTACGTTCGCGCGGCTGCCTCGCCTGAAACTGGTGCTGCTGACCCAGGTCAGCCATCGCCATGGACTGGTGCTGCCGGTGGCCGAAATCGCCGAACGTGCGCGCGCACGCGGCATCGACGTGATCGTTGATGCCGCACACGGGTTTGGCCAGATCGACTACGCGGTGCCGCAGCTCAAGGCCGATTTCGTTGGCATCAACCTGCACAAGTGGATCGGTGCGCCGGTCGGCGTCGGCGCGATGTATGTGCGCAAGGGCCGCGTTGCGGACCTGGACCCGTACATGGGCGAGACCGACGATGGCCGCGTGGGCAGCCGTGTGCACACCGGCACGGTCAACTTCGCCGCTTACCTGGCGCTGCCGGAAGCGATCGGGCTGCACCAGCGTATCGGCGCGGCCAACAAGCAGGCGCGCCTGCGCTACCTGCGCGAGCGCTGGACCGTCCCTGCGCGGCAGATGGCGCATATCGAAGTGCTGTCGTCGCCTGATCCGGCGCTGGCCAGCGCATTGGCCAGCTTCCGCCTGCGCGGGCGCACCAGCGTGGCAGACAACATGGCGCTTCAGAAGCGCCTGCTGGACGAGCATCGCGTGTTCACCACGCATCGTGACGGGTTGGACTCCGGCGCCTGCGTGCGGGTGACGCCGTCGGTGTTCACCCGGCCGGCGCAGATGGATGCGCTGGTACAGGCCCTCGCGGCCCTGGCCTGACCCTGCTTTGGTGGGTGCCAATCTTGGTTGGCACATTCCCACCGTGCCGGGGAATCTTCCGCCGGCCAGCGGCCGGCGCTACCGGTCGGGTGGGTGCCAACTGTTGGTCGGCACATCCCATTCCACGATCTACCTCCGATCTGGTGGGTGCCAACCTTGGTTGGCACATTCCAACCGTGCCGGAGAATCTTCCGCCGGCCAGCGGCCGGCACTACCGGTCGGGTGGGTGCCGACCGTTGGTCGGCACATCCCATTCCAGGGCTACCGCTCGATCGCCGGCAACGCGTCCGACAACAGCAGCCGGTCAACCCGCCGCAACGCGCTCTCCAGCTGCCGTCGGTCCGCCGCCAGCCCCAACGACAGCCGCATGCCGTGCTGATGCTGCACCCCGGGCGGACAGAACGCCGATGAAGGAGCGATGGCCAGCCCCTGCAGCTGCGCGGTACGCACCAGCGTGGCGTCGGTCCATGGCGCTGGTACCCTGCACCAGGCATGCAGGCCTTCGGCGCGCAGCAGCAGCGACGGCGCCAGCAGGTAGCGGGCCATGCGCACGCGCTCGCGCGCCTCGGCACGCACCTGCGCCAGCAGCGATTGTGCCGAACCATCCAGCAACAGTTGGCTGGCCAGCGCCGACACCAATGGATGGCCCATCAGCCGCGTCGCCCGCAGCGCGGCGGTCATCGCCTCGGCATGCGCGGCACTCGGGCAGCGCACGAAGGCGGTGCGCAGGCCCGGGCTGATCACCTTCGACAGCGTCGCCACATGGAACACATGGCGCGGTGCCAGCATCGCCAGGGGTACCGGCGCCTCTTCGGCAAGGTGCCAGTACGGATCATCCTCGATCGCCAGCAGGCCTTCACTCTCCAGCACACGCGCCAGCGCTTCGCGCCGCTGCAACGGCAACGTCAGCGCGGTCGGGTTCTGGCAGGTGGGGTTGAGATAGAGCAGCCGCGCGCCACTCCCGCGTGCCTGCCGCACCAGCGCTTCAGGGCACATGCCGTGTTCGTCGCAGTCCACCGGCAGCAGCCGCCGGCCAAGCGCCGCTGCGGCCTGCAGCAGGCCCGGATAGACCAGCGCATCGCACAGGATCGCGTCGCCATCGCGGCCCTGGCTGAGCAGGATCGCGGCCAGCGCCACCTGGGCGCCTTCGGTCAGTAGCAGGCAGGCATCGTCCACCGTGCCCAGCATCGGTTGCAGCCAGCGCGCTGCCGCATGGCGGTCGGTCGGGTTGCCGCCGCCCAGGTGGTAGGTCATCAGGTTCGGTGCATTGCTGCGCGCAAGCACGGCGGCGGCACCGCGGCGCAGGGTCTCGGCCAGCGCGTCGGCATCGGGTACCGGTGGCACGTTCATGCTCAGGTCCACCACCTGGTCGAAGCCAGCCTTGGGCGGTGCGATGAAACTGCCTTGTGGCCCACGCGCTTCGATCAGGCCGCGCTTGCGCGCTTCATCGAATGCCCGCGTTACCGTGGTCAGGTCGACGCCGAGCTGCTGCGCCAACGCGCGCTGCGAGGGAAGGCGCTGCCCCGGTGCAAGACCACCGCGACGCACCGTGCGCTCCAGCGAATTGACGATGCGCAGATAGATCGGCCCGTTGTGCGCGAGCACGTCCTGCACCCATTCGCGCGCTGCGACATCCGGTCGCGGCATGTACGGAGCATGTCGGGGCGTATCGTTGCTTCCAACGGCGGGAGCCTGTCCATAACCATCGGTCGGTTCGGACAGGTGACCGCCGTTGTTGTTTGCGGCGGCCACGCCACCCAGAGCCAGTGATGTCATTGCGCGTCCTCAGCGCTTGGCCTGCCACGGGCAGTAACAGCCCACGGCGAGCAGTCCTTTCGGGCGCACGGATTCGCCGCGCACCAGTCTGTCCAGCAGCGGTTCGACGAAACTGTTGGCCGAGTTGCAGACCATGCCGATGCTGTACGGCCCAGCGTAGGCCAGATGACCCTGCCGGTCCCAGATCGCCACGGCAGGGCTGGCCGGAATGTGCTCGATGCCATCGATGGTCGGCAGGTTGATCACCTTGTTGCGCAGCGGCTCGGGCAGTTCGCCCTGCGTGCCAGGGCGACGGATCGCGTAGAAGTCGATGCCGGCGCGGCGGTACATGCTGATCAGGTAGCTCAGGTGCGCACCAGTCTCGCGGTTGCACACGCCGCAGGCCGGGTCCCAGAAATGCACCACGCGGATGCGGCCGGTATTACCGGCCAGATCGGCCGGCAGGCGCAGCTGCGAGTCGTCGAAGACGATGGCCTGTTCGGTGAACGTGGACTGCGCGCTGTAGCCGAAGTACTGCCACAGCGCCGCCGCCACGCCGGCCATGAACAGGCAGGCGAGGGCGATCATCGTCGGCAGCAACCAGCGGCGACGCGGCGCGGCTGCGCCCATCAGGACGCGTCCCCGCCGAACTTGTGCACATATTGCTTGCGCATCTCGCGGCAGGAATCGGCCTGCGCCCGGCGCTGGATCTCGCTACGCGACGGATCCTCGCTGCGATGCACGCATTGCTCGATGGCGTGGCGTTCGGCGGCCTGCACCTCCACGGTCTGCGGCTGCAGGCAGACCCAGGCCAGCGCGGCCAGCATCAGCACCACAAAGCCACCGCAGCCGGCCATCACCAGGTGGAACTTCAGTTTCTCCGCGCGCATCGAGGCACGTCCCTTCATCCATACATTGCATACAAAATATCATCTTGTATGGATGAAGTGCCATGCACCCGGTTCAGACGATGGCGTTATGCCGGGCCTCGGGGGCCTCCGACAGGATCTCGTTCAGCTTGGCCAGCGCCCCGGCGAGCGCACCCTGGTCAACCGCGCCGCCCAGTGACAGGCGGATCGCGTTGCCCGGAGGCGGTTCTTCCACGCTGAAGGCGTCGGAACTGGCGATGCCCAGCCCCTGTTCCTGCGCGGCCTGGATCAGCCGGTACTGGTCCAGCCGTGGCGGCAGCGGCAGCCACACATGCAGGCCGGCCGGATGGGCCTGGGCACGGGACGGCAAGTACTGCGCAGCAATCGCCTGGCGCTCGCGCAGCTCCTGCTGGAAGCGCTGCACCATGTCCTGGGCCTTGCCGCTGCGGATCCACTGCGAGGCCACCGCCACCATTGACTGGGTCGGCATCAGCGCGATCGCACGCAGGGCGTCCAGCACCGGTTCCATCGGTTCGCCGGCCGGCACCACCAGGTAGGCGGTGCGCAGGCCCGGTGCCAGGCACTTGGACAGGGTGGAGATGTAATACACCGGGCAGCCGGCGTCGCGGTGGGCGGCCAGCGGCGGTGCGGCGTCCCCGGCCAGCAACCAGTAGGGATCGTCTTCGATCACGGTCAGATCGTGGCGCTTGGCGACCGCCAACAGGGCCTGCCGGCGTTGTGCCGACATCGTTGCCGTGGTCGGGTTCTGGATGGTCGGTACCAGGTACAGCAGGCGCGGGCGGCGCAGCTGGCAGGCTTCTTCCAGCGCATCGGGCAGCATGCCTTCGGCGTCCATCGCTACCGGCACCACGCCCCGCTGCAGCACGCGCGCGGCGGCCAGCAGGCCCGGGTAGGTCAGCTGCTCGGCGGCGATCAGCTCGCCCGGCTGGGTGCGGGCCAGGATCAGCGCGCACAGTGCGGTCTGCGCACCGGGGCAGATCACCACCTGGTCGGCACCGACCATCCCCAGCATCGGTAACAGCCACTGCACGGCGGCGGCGCGGTCCTCGCGGGTGCCGGCGCCGACGTGGTAGCTCATCAGTTCGCCCTGGCCCAGCTGCTGCCCGACGTGCTGGAAACCGGCCTCCATGCCCTGTGCGAACGGCGCGCTGCCCAGCAGCGGCGGGATGTTCATGCTCAGGTCCACCGAGGTGCTGCGGTTTCCGGCCGACAGCGCGATGAAGGTGCCGCCGGCGCCCTGCGCGTCGAGCAGGCCGGCCTGGCGCAGCTCGGCGAACGCCCGGGTAACCGTGGTCAGGTCCACGCCCACCTGCTGGGCCAGGTCGCGCTGCGGCGGCAGGCGGTCGCCCGGGCGCAGCACGCCGTCATCCACCGCCTCGCGCACCTGCTGGGCAATCTGCAGGTAGAGCGGGCCGGCGCCCTCGCGGAAAGGGCGAACCCAGGTGCGATTGGGGTGTTTCAGGCGGCGGCCGGCGGCAGGTGGCGTCATCGGTCAGGTTTTTCCATACGTGCAGGTGCACAAGTCCATACAATGATGTATCTTGTATGGGCTTGATTGGAGTGGTTCGCCCTCTTGTAGGCGACCTCGTACCCACAGTGTAGCCGCTCCACGCCCGGGCGCTGCGCGCAGGCGAGCCGGTCAAGCGCGCTTCTTCAACAGGGTTGACCTCCAATGAATATCTGCTGGAACCGCATCCGCCTGGCGCTGGTCGCCCTGGCCTGCGTCGGCCTGTCGGGCTGTGACTGGGTGCTGCTGGATTCGAAGGGCATGGTCGGGCTCGCCCAGCGCGACCTGATCCTGATCTGCATCGGCCTGATGCTGATCGTGGTGATACCGGCCATTGTGCTGACCTTCGTTTTCGCCTGGCGCTTCCGCGCCGGCAACACCCAAGCGAAATACACGCCGGACTGGTCGCACTCCACCAAGGTGGAAATCGTGGTCTGGGGCGTGCCGCTGCTGATCATTGCCGGCCTGGCAGTGATCGTGTGGAAGTCGACCCACGAGCTGGACCCGTACAAGCCGCTGGACGTGGCCGGTGAACCGCTGCACGTGGACGTGATCGCCACCGACTGGAAGTGGGTGTTCGTGTACCCGGACCTGGGCATCGCCACGGTCAACCAGCTCAACTTCCCGGCCAACCGCCCGCTGGCGTTCAACATCACCTCCAACTCGACGATGAATACCTTCTTCATCCCGCAGCTGGGCGGGCAGATCTACGCGATGGCGGGCATGCGCACGCAGCTGCACCTGATCGCCAACGAGCCTGGCCAGTTCCGTGGCATGTCCGGCAACTACAGCGGGCATGGCTTCTCGAACATGAAGTTCATTGCCACCGCCAGCAGCAACGAAGACTTCGAGCGCTGGGTGGCCGAGGTGCGCAGCGCGCCGGACGCGCTCAGCTTCGCGCAGTTCAAGGCGCTGGCCGCGCCGTCGAAGAACGCACCGGTGCAGCACTTCTCCAGTGTTGAACCGCTGCTGTTCAAGAAGGTCATCGACCAGTTCATCGGCGTCGGTGAGAACACCGCTGCGGCTACCCCGGCGGGCGCTGCCGGCGGTGCCCAGGTTTCCCAGGAGTAACGAACATGTTGGGTAAATTGACGTGGGAGGCCGTGCCGCTGCACGAGCCGATCGTCGTGGTCACATTGGTGGCCATGGTGCTGGGTGGCCTCGCGCTGCTTGGCGCGGTGACGTACTTCAAGCTGTGGGGCCCGTTGTGGCGTGACTGGTTCACCACCGTGGACCACAAGAAGATCGGCATCATGTACGTGGTGGTGGCGCTGGTCATGCTGGTGCGTGGCTTCGCCGATGCGCTGATGATGCGCGCGCAGCTGGCGGCGGCCGGGCCGGGCAGTGATGGCTTCCTGCCACCGGAGCACTACGACCAGATCTTCACCGCGCACGGCGTGATCATGATCTTCTTCGTGGCCACCCCGTTCGTGGTCGGCCTGATGAACATCATCGTGCCGTTGCAGATCGGCGCTCGCGACATGGCGTTCCCGTTCCTCAACGCCTTCAGCTTCTGGATCTTCGTGGTCGGCGCAGCGCTGATGATGATCTCGCTGGGCGTTGGCGAATTCGCCATGACCGGCTGGGTGGCTTATCCGCCGCTGTCGGGCATCGAGTTCAGTCCAGGCGTGGGCGTGGACTACTACATCTGGGCATTGCAGGCTTCGGGCATCGGCACCTTGCTGACCGGCGTCAACCTGTTCATCACCATCCTGCGCATGCGTGCGCCGGGCATGACCCTGATGAAGATGCCGGTGTTCACCTGGACCGTGCTGGTCACCAGCGTGATCATCATCGCCGCCTTCCCGATCCTGACCGTGGCGCTGGGTGCGCTCACCCTGGACCGCTACCTGGACTTCAACTTCTACACCAACACGTTGGGTGGCAACCCGATGATGTACGTGAACCTGGTGTGGGCCTGGGGCCACCCGGAGGTGTACATCCTGGTGCTGCCGGCGTTCGGCATCTTCTCTGAAGTCACCGCCACGTTCGCGCGCAAGAAGCTGTTTGGCTACAAGTCGATGGTCGGTGCAACGCTGGCGATCGGCATCCTGTCGTTCATCGTCTGGTTGCACCACTTCTTCACCATGGGTTCCGGTGCCAGCGTCAACGCCTTCTTCGGCATCATGACGATGATCATCGCCATTCCCACCGGCGTGAAGATCTTCACTTGGCTGTTCACCATGTACGGCGGCCGCGTCGAGTTCAGCGTGCCGATGCTGTGGACCATCGCCTTCCTGGTTACCTTCACCATTGGTGGCATGACCGGCGTGCTGCTGGCCATCCCGGGCGCGGACTTCCTGCTGCACAACAGCCTGTTCCTGGTCGCGCACTTCCACAACACCATCATCGGTGGCGCGCTGTTCGGCTACCTGGCCGGCTTCGCGTACTGGTTCCCGAAGGTGTTCGGCTTCACCCTCAACGAGCGCCTGGGCAAGTGGTCGTTCGCGTGCTGGGTGATCGGCTTCTACCTGGCCTTCATGCCGCTGTACATGCTGGGCTTCATGGGCATGACCCGCCGCATGAACCAGTACGACAACCCGGCGTGGACGCCGTACCTGATCGCCGCCTTCATCGGCGCGCTGTTCGTGTTCGCGGGCATCATCCTGATGCTGGTGCAGATCTACGTGAGCGTGCGCGACCGCAAGCGCAACCTGGACCTGACCGGCGACCCGTGGAACGCACGCACGCTGGAATGGGCCACGCCGTCGCCGCCGCCGTTCTACAACTTCGCCGTGGTGCCCAAGGCCGACGAGCTTGACGCCTTCCATGAAGCGAAGAAGCGCGGCCTGCCGCCGCCGCCGAAGACGTACGCCCCGATCCACATGCCGAAGAACACCGGCGTGCCGCTGATCCTCAACATCTGGATCCTGGTGCTGTGCTTCGCCCTGGTCTGGCACATCTGGTGGATGGCCGCGGCCAGCTTCATCGCGATGATCGTCACCCTGATCGTGCGGTCCTACGACGAGGACGTGGACTACTACGTCAGTTCCGAAGAGGTGGCGCGCACCGAAGCGGCCAACCTTGCCAAGCTGAAGGAGGTGCGCGCATGAACCTGTTGACCCGCCCCGAGCTGGCCAGCGACACGCAGGCGCACGAGGACCACCACGAGCACGACCACAGCCACGAGCAGGGCGGCATGAAGGTGTTCGGCATGTGGGTCTACCTCATGTCCGACCTGGTGCTGTTCGGTTCGCTGTTCGCCTCGTACGCGGTGCTCAGCACCGCCTACGCCGGCGGCCCTACCGGCAAGGAGCTGTTCTCGTTGCCGTTCGTGATGGCCGAGACCTTCCTGCTGCTGGTGTCCAGCATCACCTACGGCCAGGCCGTGCTGGCGATGCATCGCCATGATGCGTCGGCGGTGCTGCGCTGGCTGGGCGTGACCTTCGTGCTCGGTGCCTCGTTCATCGGCATGGAAATCTACGAGTTCTCGCACCTGATCCACGAAGGCGCAGGCCCGAGCACCAGTGCCTACCTGTCGGCGTTCTTTGCGCTGGTCGCCACCCACGGCCTGCACGTCGCCAGCGGCCTGATCTGGATGGCGGTGGTCATGCACCAGGTCTACCGCCGTGGCCTGACCCCGACCAACATCACCCGCGTTTCGTGCCTGAGCCTGTTCTGGCACTTCCTGGACCTGGTGTGGATCTGCGTCTTCACCTTCGTCTACCTGATCGGAGCCTTCTGACATGGCCCACGTCGAAACCTCGCGCGCCGGCAATGCGCACGGCTCCACCAAGTCCTACCTGATCGGCTTCGTGCTGTGCGCGCTGCTGACCGTGGTGCCGTTCGCGCTGGTGATGAACCCGGTGCTGTCGCGGCCGCTCACGCTGTTCCTGCTGGTCGGCTTCGCGGTGGCACAGATCCTGGTGCAGCTGGTCTATTTCCTGCACATGGACCGCAAGTCCGAAGGCGGCTGGAACCTGGCCAGCTTCGTGTTCACCCTGGTGATCCTGTTCATCATCGTCGCGCTGTCGGTCTGGATCATCTGGAGCATGCACTACCACATGATGATCAACTGAGCCTGCGAACCGTGAAAGGCATTGCGTTCTCCCATCGTGGCCTGCGGCTGGCCGCAGGCCTGCTGCTCGGCCTGCTGGTCGGCTGCAGTGCGCAGTCGCGCATGGACTTCTATTCCAAGGACATTGCCTGCGAAGAACTTGGCCAACAGTGGTCGATGCCCGACAGCCACGGCACCGTGCGTGGCCCGAAGGACCTGCAGGGCCAGGTGACCTATCTGTTCTTCGGCTTCACCAGCTGCCCGGACGTGTGCCCGACCACCATGGTCGAGCTGAGCCAGGTCAAGCACCTGATGGGCAGGGATGCCGACCAGCTGCAGGTGGTGTTCGTCAGCGTCGACCCGGCGCGTGACACGCCCGAGGTCGCGCGCACCTATGTGGAAGCCTTCGATCCCAAGGCGATCGCGCTGGTCGGCAACGAAGCACAGCTGGCGGCGATGGCCAGCGACTTCAAGGCGTTCTACGAAAAGGAGCCCGGCCAGGTACCGGATACCTACACCATGAGCCACATCGCCGGTGGCTACGTGTTCGACCGCCAGGGCCGCCTGCGCCTGTTCGCACCCTACGGCATGCCGGTGGACAAGCTGTTCTCCGACGTGCAGCGCCTGCTGCTGGAACCGGCCCATCCAGCGGCAGGCAACGACGCACTGGCCAGCTGCCACCTCAAGCACAGCGGCACACTCGCCGCCCGCTGACGCCGGTGGGTGCTGACCACTGCCCCCGGCAGGTGCCAACCTTGGTTGGCACAGCTGTAGAGCCGAGCCCATGCTCGGCTCAACGCGATACGCGCGCACCGAGCAGACAGCAGCCGAGCATAGGCTCGGCTCTACATGCTCGCCGCCCCTCGCAGGACCAATCCCCCGGCCGGCCAGGAGAGCCAACCGGCCAGGGGCACCACTCAACGCCTTACTTGGTTTCTTCCCACTGCACCACGTCCGGCTCGGTCGCGCGGATACCGGCGGTGGACAGCAGCCTGGTGGTCGCATCCAGCGCCGCGTTCACCGACGGGTACTCCACGATGGCCTGGCCTGAAGCCTTGGAGACCTTCACCACGGTACCGCCAGTGGCGGCGGCTGCGCGCTGGGCCGAGGCTGCATCGGTGAAGAACACCTTGACCCGCGACGTCGCCACCACCGGCGCGCCGTCACGGGAGACCGCCGCCGCGAACTTGCCGGCACCGGCATCAGCAGGTGCCGCCGCTGCGCCATCCAGCGAACGCTTGGTACGCGAGCTGGTGGTCGCCGCCGCCTGCGGGGTGATCGTGAACTGGCCGCCGCTGGCCTGCTTCACCGTGGCCGAGGGGGACAGCTGGAAACGCGTGCCGCCCACATCGAACGCGCGGCCGGTAGCGGACGCCTTCAGTTCCTGCGCATCCACGGTCGACAGGGTCCTGGCCGGAGGAGTCTGCCCCGAGCTCTGTGCCCAGGCAGGGGAGATCATCGCCGCGAGGGCGAGCGTGCTCAACAGAATGGTGGTCTTCATCATCAGTGCCCCAGAACGCGGATCTTGAAGAATTCGAGGTTGCCGCGCGAAGCTGCGGTCGCGGCCTGCCCCATGTCGGTCACTTCCAGCGTCCAGGTGCCGCTGGCATTCTCATCCAGGAAGGCATTGCTGGACAGCAGGTCCCAGCTGGTGAAGTTGCTCTGCGCGCCACCCGTGCCCGAACCGATCGCGGTGAACGCCGGTTGCACCACGCTGCGCGTGCCGCTGGGCGACACCAGCACGAACTGCAGCTGGCGCGTGTTGCGGTGGTTGACCCGGAAGCCCAGCTGCACGCTTTCGATGTTGCGCGCGCCGTTGGCCAACTGGAAGGTCAGGCGTGCCGCGGCGGCCGAAGTGTTGCCGATGGCCACGGTACGCGTCGTGGTGCGCCAGCCGCTGTCGACCAGTGCACCGAGCGACTGGAAGTTCTCGGCCACCTGCACTGCACGTGCAGCGTTGACCACGCCGAAGCCATACCAGTTGCTGTAGGCACGGCCGGCGGCATTCACCGTCCAGCCCGGCACCAGCGTGCGCCCGTCGGCCAGCGTCACCGCCGGCTGGTTCGGGTGGTTGCGGGTGGCGGTAGTGGCCAGGATGTACTTCACATCGCGATAGGACAGGTTCGGATTGGCTTCCAGCACCAGTGCCGCCACGCCCGATACCATCGGCGCCGATGCCGAGGTGCCGTTCATCTTGGCGGTGTAGTTGCAGGTGCTGTCGATGGCCGACAGGTTGCTGTCCAGCGTGTTCTGGCGGTTGGTGTTCTTGTTGCTGCCCTGCGCGCACCCGGTCACATCGGTGGTGACGATCGCCGGGTCGTACGCGCGTGCCACCAGGCCGGGCGCGTACTGCGCCTGCAGGCCGTACTCACCGCCAAAGGCCGACACCCACAGCGCCGAGCCGGTGGAGGAGTACGATGAGCGCACGCCATCGGCGCGCACCGCGCCCACGGTGATCACGTTGAACAGGTTGTTGCGCGGATCGCGGCCGGCCGGCACGCAGCCGGTGTTGCGGTTCTTGGTGTCGGTGGTGCAGACATCCTGGGTCTGGCTGATCGAGGCATTGTTGAAGTTGTTGCCGGCCGACTTCACGTAGATGCCGCCGCGGCCACCGCGCGTGCCCGACAGTGCCTGCTCGTACGAACGAATCGTGTTTTCGCTGTACGCCAGCGGCAGGTTCGGATTGCCCGGGCCGGCGCCCCAGCTGTTGTTGAACACCTGCACGTCGGCCGATTCCGCGCCGTCCCACCAGGCGTACTCGATGTTGCTCTGCTGGTTGCCCAGGGCCGAGCGCGAAATCGGGTTGAAGCCCTTCAACGTCGCCGCCGGGGCCACACCGCGCACGCCCAGGTTGTTGGCGCCCACCGCGCCGGCGATGCCGCCGACCATGGTGCCGTGGTTGTCGACATCCGGGTTGGTCGGGGTGGGGTTGTTCGAGCCATTGGTGAAGTTCTTGCCGGCCACCGCGGCCACGTTGGCCGCCAGGTCCGGATGCGCGATCTGCAGGCCGTCATCGACGATGGCGATGGTGACGCCCTGGCCGCGGATGCCATTGCGGAACAGGCCATCCACGTTCAGATCGTTGCCGGCCACCGGTAGCGTGTCAGCCGGGACCGTCTGCCCGGTGTTGAGCAGGTGCCACTGTATTGCCGCCAGTGGATCGGCCTGCTGGGCCTGGGCGGTGGCGGCCAGGCTGCCCAGTACCAAGGCAGTGGCGAGGGCCAGGCGCGCAGAGCGCGGTGGCGCGGAGCGTTGCGTGTGTCGCTTCATACACGAATCCTTCTGTTGTGAATCGGCATGGCAGGACGGCGGGGCGGAACTGCCCCATCGCAACGAGCCAAACGCGACACAACGAAGAACCCCCTACCTCTTCACGCCCGCAATGTGCGAATGTGCCAATTGCGTCACAAACACTTAGTACGCCAAGTTATGACAGGTCACGCGAATACCTTCACGCCATCTTCGCGCGCTTGCTTCGAGGTACGGGAAACGTGGGTAATCACATGCAGGTGAAGTCACACATGAAGAAGGCACGCCAGCGTGCCCGTGCGCGCGCGGACCAGACTCCGCTCTCGGTTGCCGTCATCCGCAAGGTGGTGCTGTCGATGTACCACCGTCGCCATGATTACTGGACCGATGCGGATATCGCCGAGCTGCTGCCGGCGCTCGCCACATTCAATATCACCACGATCAAACAGTTGCGCTTGCTGATGAAGCGGCACCGACGCACGCTGCTGCAGGAGGAAAGAGTGAAGATGCGTAGGGCGCAGACACTGCACCTGCTGGCTGAGGATGGTCCCTGTGGCATCGATGTGCACGCCAATACCAGCTACTACGCCATCGGCGGCCTGGTCCGCACCAGCATGGAACACGAATTCGGCTTCGAGACGATGCTGCCCTTCCACGAGGTGCGCGAGGACGAGCCCGCGTAGTGAGGTGCCTGCCCGGCCGGTGCGGCAGTCCTGCCGGGGCATCATCGCGCCCCCTCACACGCGGCTGTGCTACTACAGCCCGTGCACCCTTCCGCACGGAGCACGATGATGGTCAATCCGCTCGCCCAGGCCCATCGCGGCCTCGGCACCACACTGTTCAGCCTGTTGAACCCGATACCTTTCGGCTTCTTCGTCGGCGCACTGATCTTCGACGCGATCTATCTCAACAGCGCCGAGGTGATGTGGGGCAAGGCCGCTGCCTGGCTGATCACCTTCGGCCTGCTGATCGCCATCGTGCCGCGCCTGATCAACCTGTTCGCGGTCTGGCGCCGCAACGGTACCGCCACCCGCATCGACCGCATCGACTTCTTCCTCAACCTGGTCGCGGTGGTGCTGGCCATCTGGAACGCCTTCGTGCACAGCCGCGATGCGTACGCCGTTGCGGTGCCGGGCACGATCCTGTCGGCGTTGACGGTGGTCCTGATCGCACTGGGCCTGATCCTGCTGTCACTGCAGCCGCCGGTGCTGCAGGGAGGTCGTCATGGCTAAGCACATCCTGCCCACCGTGGGCGCCCTGGCGCTGGCCGTGATGCTGTCGGCCTGCGCCGGCAAGGCTGAATACCATCCCGCCGACCAGTCGGGCCCGCAGCCGCCGCTGCCCAAGCCGGCCAACTTCCTGATGCCGCCGATGCAGGTGCCCAAGGGCGTCGGCTGGGCTGATGGGCAGACCCCCACGGTGGCCGAGGGCCTGAAGATCGAGCGCATCGCCGCCAACCTGCAGCATCCGCGGCGCCTGCTGACCCTGCCCAATGGCGATGTACTGGTGGTGGAAGGCAACGGCCCCGGCGAAGAACCGGTCACCACGCCCAAGCAGTGGATTGCCGGCAAGGTCAAAGCGCGCTCGGGCAAGGCCGGCAAGGGCGGGAACCGGGTCACCCTGCTGCGCCGCACGCCGGGAACGAGCACGTGGACCCAGCATGTCTACATCGAGGGCCTGCATTCGCCGTTCGGCATCCAGCTGATCGGCGACACGCTGTACGTGGCCAACACCGGCAACATCATGCAGTACCACTACGTGCCCGGCGAAACCCGCATGTCGGACAAGGGCCGCGAGTTCACCGACCTGCCCAGCACCATCAACCATCACTGGACCAAGGAACTGCTGGCCAGCCGTGATGGCCGCAAGCTGTATGTGGGCGTGGGCTCCAACAGCAACATCACCGAGAACGGCCTGGCCGTCGAATACCGCCGTGCGGTGGTGCTGGAAGTGGACGTGGCCACCCGTGGCAGCCGCATCTACGCCTCGGGCATCCGCAATCCGACCGGGCTGGACTGGGAGCCGAGTACCGGGAAGCTGTGGGCGGTAGCAAACGAACGCGATGAGATCGGTGCCGACCTGGTGCCTGACTACCTCACCTCGGTGAAGGAAGATGGCTTCTACGGCTGGCCCTACAGCTACTACGGGCAGCACGTGGACGAACGCGTGCAGCCGCAGCGGCCGGACCTGGTGGCCAAGGCAATCGTGCCGGATTACGCCATCGGCTCGCACGTGGCGCCGCTGGGCCTGCTGTTCTACACCGGCCAGGCGCTGCCGACGCAGTATCACGGCGGTGCCTTCATCGGCGAGCACGGCAGCTGGGACCGTTCACCGCTGAGCGGCTACGAAGTGGTGTATGTACCGTTCAAGGACGGCAAGCCGACCGGGCGCCCGCAGACCGTGGTCAGCGGCTTCACCTCGAAGGACGAGAAGACCCTGATGGGTGCACCGGTGGGCATGGCCATGGACGCCGAAGGCGCGCTGCTGGTGGCCGACGACGTGGGCGACGTGGTGTGGCGGGTGTCGGCCAAGTAGTTCTGTAGAGCCGAGCCATGCTCGGCTTACGCGCGCAGCGCGGGGTTTCCGCGTACAGGTCGAAGAGCAGCCGAGCGTGGGCTCGGCTCTACAGTTCCGCAGTACCGCTGCGGAACCCGCTGAACACCGACTCGGCAGCAAACCCCACGCCACCCAGCAGTACGCCGAAATACACCGCCGTGGCCACCACGAAGCCATAACCGGCCGCTACCGCTGCGCCGTCGCGCTGGATGAAGCCGATGGCGAAGGACATCAGCGCCAATGCGGGCAGCGTGTTGCTGAAGGGAATCGGCCCGGCCGGCGCCATCAACAGCAGGGTCGCGAACACCAGCATCAGGTTGTTCAGGCGCATCATCTTCTTCGAGCGCACCATCACCGCCAGCCGCATCGGCCGCGACAGCCGCTCCATGCGGTGCACCCATTTCAGCGCACGGCCGAGGTTGGTCTTCAGCTTGTCGGTGGCGATCTCGCGGCGGGCCAGCTTCTGTGGCACCCACAGCGGGCGGTTGCGCACCCGGCTCAGGCCGATCAGCAGGATCGAGGCGCCAAACACCGTACTCAGCCCGGGAATCGACACCGGAATGATGAAGATGGCCGAGAGCAGGATCACGATCAGCAGCAGGCCCTCATCGCCCAGCGCGCTGAGCAGGGTGCCGACGCTCACCTGGTCGCCGGGCAGCTCGTCGATCATCTGCTCGATCTGCTGGGCCAGGGGCGCGCTGTCATTGGTTTCGGGGGCACGGTAGGTCATGCGTCGCAAGGTTCTCCAGGGAAGGGCGGTCAACGGGCCGTCCTGCGGTGGGGGACGCACAGGCTCCCGCAGTATCCCGGCCAACGTGGGCAAAGAGGTGAACCGGGCATGAGGGGGTAAACTGGCGTGCCCCGCACGAGTTGAACGCAATGGACATGGGCCGCCGGCAATCGACCATCGAACTGGTCGCCATCGACATGGATGGCACGCTGCTGGACCCGTCGCACCAGCTCACCGCACGCGCTCGGCAGGCCATCGCGCAGGCGCGCGCACTGGGCGTGCACATCGTGCTGACCAGTGGCCGCCCGGTTCCCGGCCTGGCGCCGTACCTGCACGAGCTCGGCATCACCGGCAACGACGACTACTGCATCGCCTGCAATGGCGGCCTGGTGCAGCGCATCGGCACGCGCGAAACCGTGGTCGAGTATCCGCTCAGCTTCGACGACTTCCTGTTCTGCGAGCAGGTGGCCCGCGACCTGGGCGTGCACTTCCAGGCGCTGGACAGCCAGCGCATGTACACGCCCAACCAGGACATCAGCTACTACACCGTGGCCGACTCGCATCTTTCGCGGATGCCGCTGTCGTATCGCCGCGTGGTCGACATGGACCCGTCCATGTCCTTCATCAAGCTGATGATGATCGACGAACCCGACGTGCTGGATGCCGCCATCGCGCGCCTGCCCACCGACCTGACCGAGCGCTTCGCGGTACTGAAGAGCGCGCCGTTCTTCCTGGAAGTGTTCGACCACCGCGCCGGCAAGGGCCCGAGCCTGCAGAAGCTGGCCGAGCACCTGGGCATCGACCGTGCCAACGTGATGGCCATCGGTGACCAGGAGAACGACCTGACCATGCTGCAGTACGCCGGCACCAGCGTGGCGATGGGCAATGCCATCGACGCGGTGAAGGCGGTGGCGCGGTTTGAGACCAGCAGCAATGCCGACGAAGGCGTGGCGCGCGCGATCGAGCGTTTCGTCCTGCAATGATCGGTCGCACATCATGAGCTGGACTTTGATGATGTTTGCTCAGTCCTTCGTCAATGAGCGGATGTCGGCGCACGTTTTCTCCGAGTCCTACATCGAGCTATGGAAGATCGAGCGGGATCTCGACTTGCTGGCTTTGGATGACGTAGCGCTTTCAACGTGCCTGTCCAGCATCTTCTGTGCTGCCGACATGTATTGCGACGAAGATGTAGATCGCCATGCGTATGAGCTTGATGCCGCCCAGCTGCATGCTGCCGTTGTGGCTCTGATCGATGAGTGGAAGCAGTCCACGACTGCTCGCTAGCCTGGCTTGGATGTATACCTGCGTATAGCCCATACATCCCCATCGCCATCTGCGCTGTACCACGGTGCAATGGCGGATGCGGCAATGCGATGCAAGAATTCCGCACGTCGAAATCACCCCACCCAATCCCACGGCAGATGAGCGTCTTCGTCTGCTGACCGGCGCGCACCGCGCCGTCGCTCCCTCAACGCAATCGCATCGCCAGCCAGGGCGCCGCATACCGGTGCTGCGTCGCGCTGGGCGTGCGCCTGCGCCGCTCTCTCCCTGCACCCTGGATCTGCTGCTATGAACGCCCCACCCACGACGCGCCTCGCCCTGGCCATCATCGCGGCCATCACCGCACCTGCGTACGCCGCAGAAACGCACGACGCCGCGCACGACACGCCCACCACGCTCAACGCCCTGCAGGTCATCGCCACCCCACGTGGCGCGGCCGTGGCACCGACCCAAGTGATTGGTCCCAACCGCTACATCATCAAGGCCGAAGACCTCGACGCGATGGTCACCGGCAACAACGGCCTGGCCATGCTGAAGCAGGTACCGGGCGCCAGCTACACCGCCACCGATGGACTGGGCCTGGATATCTCGGCCACCAGCCTGTTCGTGCGCGGCTTCCGCATGAATGAAATGGGCATCACCTTCGAAGGCGTGCCGCTGAACGACAACGGCTTCCTCTCGCTTACCGGCACCAGCGTGGTGAACGTGGGCGTGCCCGATGGCATCGGTGCGATCACGGTCAGCCCCGGTGGCGCACCGGTCAGCGTGTTCTCCAGCAGCGTCAACGGCGGCAGCCTGGAATACCGCCTGCGCGACCTGCAGGACACGCCCAGCCTGCGCGTGAAGCAGGGCGTGGGCAGCAACAGCACGTTGGTCACCACCGTATCCGGGCAGAGCGGCCAGCTCGGCGAGCAGGGCCCGAAAGTGCTGGTCGACCTGCAGCGCGTGTCCGCCGACAAGTACCAGGGCGAGGGCACGCAGAACTTCTTGCGCGGCGACCTGAAGCTGCAGCAGGACGTCGCCTGGGGCGATGTCACCGTGTTCCTGTCCGACAGCAAGGCCAAGGTCTGGGGCTACAACAACATTTCCTTCGACATGATCCGCAAGCTGGGCTGGAAGGCCGACATCTTCTATCCCGATTATGCGTGGGCGTGGTACGTGGCCTCGCCGGAGAATGCAGACAAGTCCTGCGGCGCCTACACCTGCGGCGAGCTGTCCGAACTGATTCCGTACGACACCGGCCAGATCACCCGCGACCGCGTGTCATCGATCAACCATCGCTTCCAGATCACCCCGGCGCTGAGTGGCAACGTGCAGCTGTACAACGCCAACAGCCACACCCAGGCCACGCTGACCGACCCGACCGTGCCATCGCCCAACGGTGCGCCGTTCTCCGAACAGGTGCAGACGCCGCGCCTCAACCGGCTGGGCGGCATGGTCAACCTGCAGTTCGAGACCGGCGCGCACACCTTCACCGCCGGCTTCTGGCAGGAGAAGAGCAAGGCCGCCTCCAAGACCGAGTGGTACCAGCAGCCACTGCTGGGCGAGGGCCCGCCGCTGAAGGCCACCGGTCCGTTCGATGTGTACGGTCCCGCGTTCAAGACCGACAACGCATCGAGCTGGGTGACCCGCTCGCGCCAGTTCTACCTGCAGGACGACATCGTGTTGAACGACACGCTGAAGCTGGGCGTTGGTTTCAAGGCCGTGGACTTCCGCACCCGCGGCGGCGGCCTCGGCGATGCCAAGGACCGGCCGGTGAACGGCACGCTGCGCGCGAAGAGCAACTTCCTGCCGCATGTCTCGCTGTTCTGGAGCCCCACCGAATCCACCGATGCCTTCATCGACCTGGCCAATACCATGAACGGCTATCGCGTCGCTCAGCGCGGCAACATCGGTTACACCGCCTCGGCGTGGACCATCACCGACCAGGAAGAGTTCGACCGCGTGGCGGGTACCCTGCGTCCGGAAAAGAACTGGAACCTTACCGTGGGCGCATCGCACCGCTTCGACCGGCTGTCGATCACCGGCGATGTGTTCTACAACGACATCCGCAACCGCCTGTTGTCGGCGGCCATCGGCACCCAGTTCGCGCAGATCAACACCGTGCGGTTGATGCCGAAGATGCACGTGATCGGTGCCGACCTCGGCATCACCGCCGACCTGACCGACCACCTGCAGTTCTACCAGGGCGTGGCCGTGGCCCGTTCGTACTATGACAGCGATTTCGTGGTGGGTGACACGGTGTACCCGATCAAGGGCAACGCCCAGCCGGGCTACCCGCAGATCTCGCTGGTCAGCGACCTGTCCGCCCACTTCGGTGACTGGCGTTTTGGTGCCACCAGCACCTCGTACCTGCGCCAGCCCTTCACCTACGAGAACGACATCCGCGTGCCGACCTTCTGGCAGGTCAACACCTACGCCGCTTACCGCTTCGGTGCGGACAGCGTAGTGCCGGGGCTGGAACTGCGGCTCGACGTGAGCAACCTGTCCAACCGCCACAACATCGGCACCGCCACCATCGCCGGCTCGTCGTTCTCGGGGGATTACCAGACCCTGCAGCGCAGCGCGCCACGGCAGCTGATGTTCAGTACCTCGATGGCGTTCTGAGGCGACGAGGGCGGGGGTCAGAGCCCTTTGCTGCGCAAAGGGATCCGACCCCGCAGCCATCCCGTGATCGGGGGTCAGATCCCTTTGCACGGCAAAGGGCTCTGACCCCGAAGCCCGCCCTGAAGCCCGCCTTGCGCAATCAACAGGGATTTTCTGGCGGCGACGCAAGGTTCCCACAATGTTGCTGGGTCATCCTGTTGGCATGGCACAGCAGACCCCGCCAACCCGGTTGTTCGGCATCCGAGGCCCAGGACGGCCCCGGCAGGCGCCGTCCGTGGCACCTGTGATCGACCTGCAGGCCGAGTACCATTTCTGGCACGTCTACGAACGCGTGGTCCGCCCGCTACCCGGCGGTGGGCTGCCGCAGGCCTGGCTGGTGTGCCAGAAGGTATATCGCGACCGCTGGCAGCACCCGGAGGACAGCGACGCGGCGGGGCTGTCGCGGGTGCTGTTCGGCGACAACATGACGGCTGGCCGGGCGTCGGAGCTGGCGGAGCTGCACGCGCTGGTCAGCCGTCGGGTGGCGCTGCTGGCGAAGCGGGGACGGTTGCATTCGGCAGCCTGATGCCTGCCCTTGGTAGGGTCGACTGTTAGTTGTGTAAACCCACCACGTTGTTCAGCGGGATTCTGGAAATAGGCGGCTGGCTGCCGATCCCCATGTGGGGTCGGTGCCAGTTGTAGTGATGCAGCCATTCAGGTAGCACGGCATCGCGTTGCTCTGACGAAGCGTACTCGCAGGCGTAGGCCCATTCGCGCAAGCTGGTCTGGATGAAGCGCTCGGCCTTACCGTTGGTTCGCGGGGTGTAGGGCTTGGTCCGATAGTGCTTCATGCCCAACGAGGCGACGAGTCGAGCGAAGACGCCGGAGCGATAGCAGGCGCCGTTGTCAGTCAGGACACGCTGGAAGGTGACCCCCAGCGTCTTGTAGTACGCCAAAGCGGCCAGCAGCGCTTGGCAGGCCGTTGGGCCCTTCTCATCGGTGTGAACACTACTGAAGGCGACTCGGGAGTGGTCATCAATGGCCACATGGACATAGCCCCAGCCACCGCCGCCAGCATTGCCACGCCGATTCGGATCGACCCGGTGTCCGGGCCGGTGGAAGTTGCCGAGTTTCTTGATATCCAAGTGCAGCAAGCCGCCCGGGCTGTCGTACTCATACCGGACCGCCTTCTTCGGTGGGTCCAGAAGGCACAGGCGATTGAGTCCTCGTCGGCGCATCAGTCGTGAAATGGTGCTGTGAGCCACACCCAGTGCCTTGGAAATGGTCAGGTAGGTTTGCCGTTGACGTCGACGCTGGACGATCTGCTCTACCAGTGCCTCGGGGGTGCCATGGGGGCTGCGGCTGGGCCGAGAGCTGCGGTTCTGCAGCCCAATCAGGCCCTCGGCTCGATATCGGGCCAGCCACTTGTAAGCCGTGCGTACACTCACCCCGCAAGCCTGGGCGGCCTCTTCTGGCCGAAGGCCTTGCTCAGTGATGCGGCGGACAAGAAGTTCTCGACTAAACGGCGTCAAACGGGCATTTTTATGATGGTTCATCCGGGCTCTTTGGGGACTGGATAGGTGTGGTAACCACCATTTTCCAAAGATGCCCCGGATGAACAACCTACCGAGAGATCACAGTTAGTCGACCGCTCTTCGCACCCGGCCGCAGGAGGATGCGCGCAGTCAGCGTCTATTCGACTCGGGCGAACATACCAAGGTGATTCCGTCTTCCGGGTATGCCTGCGGAAAGCGGTTGTTCTCACGACACCATGTCGCAGCGGGTGGCGATAGCCATTCGATCAGCGTCAGAATCTCATCGTGGTGCCCGCGCAGGTTCCAGCCGAGGATCGGTTCGTGATGGGCGATGCGGTTGCGTAGCACGCGTATGCGAGTCAGCGGTCCCGAAAAGCTCCTCCTCTTCAGTCCCCTGGGCGCACTGGGGTCCGCAATCCGGTGAAGCATCTGCTGCCAAAGGGCCTCGTAGTCCTTGTTGAACATTGTTGTCCAGAAACTGAAGGTGAGACTGGCGACCACACCGCCTGCTGTTACCGTTTTTCCCGCTCTGACCAATTCGTTGACGGCTTTGGCGACCTGCTCGAGTTGATGAGCAACCTTCAGGGCGCCAGTGCCTGGGCCGTACCACGCCTCGCCCTTGGCCTGGGTCAGAACGGTGTGGATGCGGTTTCGCAGTGCCACTTCCAACGTCTGTAGTGGTGCGTAGAGGCTTTCAGACAAGTGGGTATTGCATCCATACAGGGCGATGGCTCGGCTACGGTCGCCCCCCGCCCAATCCAGGTAGCGGCCAAAGCGCTCCAGGGAAAGGGCTTCTTCTAATCTGTCATGGCTCATCGCTGCCTGGACGCCTCCACCGATGCCGATTGCAGTGTGCCGCCGTGTGGGGTACGGTGGTCATGTACACCCCGGTACCGTCTCTGTCCTTCTGGGCACGCGGCCGGGGTATTTTTTTGATTGTTGCTGCTCCCGTGCGGACGAGGGCTCCCGGCAATCAGGCTCATGCATTTCCCCGGTCCAACTGCCGATAGCCGATCGCCTCAGCCAGGTGCGCGGTCTGGATGTCCTCGCAACCCGCCAGATCCGCAATCGTGCGCGCCACCCGCAGAATCCGGTGCATCGCACGTGCTGAAAGCTGCAGACGCTCGATGGCCTGTTCCAGCATGTCCTGATTGGCCTCGCTCAGCTTCGTGCACGCCCGCAGCGCCGCTGGCGGCAGATGCGCATTGAGTCCGCCACGCGCCTGCTGCCGGGCATGGGCGGCTTCCACCCGTGCACGCACCGCAGCACTGGGCTCACCCAGTGGCGTGCTCTCCCGCAGCTCCACGGCATCCATGCGCGTCACGCTGATATGCAGGTCGATGCGGTCCAGCAGCGGGCCGGACACGCGCGCGCGGTAGCGGTTGATGCGCTCATCACTGCACAGGCAGCGATTGCTGCGGTCACCGGCCCAGCCGCAGGGGCAGGGATTCATCGCCGCCACCAGCTGGAATCGCGCCGGATACTGCACGCTGCGTGCCGCGCGGGCGATGCGGATGTGGCCGGACTCCAGCGGCTCGCGCAGGGTTTCCAACGCACTTCGATTCCACTCGGGAAGCTCATCGAGGAACAGGACACCGTGATGGGCCAGCGAGATTTCGCCAGGGCAGGGCGGATTGCCGCTGTCACTTCTAGCTAAATCATAGACACGTATCGCGAAAAAGGGCCGGTTAGCGCCCTAAACTCAAGCGCACCCCGTCTATGCTCAACAACAGAGAGCGCGACCGCACACATCAAATAACGAGACTGCATTGCAGGGCACATCAAATGAGAAGACTGCGTACCCATTCTCCCGTTCGAAAATTGAAAAATAGCCACCGCGCCCTTACCGGGAAGGTCAATTTGGAAGGTGGCGGGATGGCCGGATTCGAGTCCTCACTGGAGCGCGACTTGCTTCTCATCCTGGACTTTGATCGGACAGTTATGTCCGTAAAGGAGCAGCCTTTCTCCCTTACGTACATTCATGAGGCTTCAGTGCGTCGCTACACCCCCGACGTGATGGCGGAGTACGATCGAGATGTTCTCCCAACGGTCGTATTTGAGGTCAAACCGATCGATAAGCTGCGGGCTGATTGGGTGTCTCTGCGCCCGGGCTTCAAGGCGGCGGTGGCCCACTGTCGCCTGCGGGATTGGCAGTTCAAGATCGTCACTGAGCGGCATATCCGCACGCCCTACCTGGCAAACGTGAAGTTCCTGAGGCGCTATCGGGATCTGGCACCCCTTCTACTGCGGCAAGCGCAGTTGAGGTACACCGCCACCGCAGTGGGTCCCACAACACCCCAAGGCCTGCTCGCAGCCGCCTATTGGCCGAAGGAAGAGCAAGCGCAAGCGATTCCAGCGCTTTGGCAGATGGTAGCCGCGGGCGAGTTCGATATCGATTTGACCAAGCCGCTAAGCATGCGGATGCCGATTCAGTTGGTGGAGTAAGACATGGTCTCCTCAAACTTCATCAACATCTCGCCTGGCGTAGAGGTCATGGTTGGCCAGCGCCGGTACCGGATTACCCGTTCCTTGGACATCAACAGTGTCTTGGCCGAAGACGTCGAGACCGACAAGGTTGCCAGGCTTCGAATCGAGACTATGTCCCGAGTTCTGGAAGTGGAAGATGGGGATGAGACACCTAACTTCTCCGTTCACCACTTCTCGGATGATCTATGGGCAGTGGCGCAACGGCGTTTTGAAGCTATCAAGCCCCTGCTGGACAATCCTCGCCGAAGCCGGTCATCAGTTGCCGCAGCGGCGTTGAGTGCCGGCGTCAACACTTCCACGCTTTACAAGTGGCTAGCGCTCTATCACGACCATCAGCACGTAGCGGCCCTGGTCCCAACTCGACGCGGACGGAATAGAGGTACACGCTTTCTGCAGGCGGACCAGGAGCTAGTGATCGCCTCGGTTATCGAGGACTTCTACCTCCAGAAACAGAAGCCGAGCCCGAAGTCGGTCGTGGATGAGGTGATGCGCCGCTGCCGCGTGGCCAAGATTGATCCGCCGCATCCCAACACTGTTCGCAATCGCATCGCCGATATCCGGCCAGCTACAGCACTGCGTCGCCGGGGCCAGAAAGACAAGGCGCGTGACAAGTACGAGCCCATCCGAGGTTCCTTCCCTGGTGCTGACTTTCCTCTGGCAGTGGTCCAGATCGACCACACACCGTTGGACGTGATGGTCGTCGACGAGGAGCACCGCAAACCCATCGGCCGTCCATACCTCACTTTGGCCATTGACGTATTCAGCCGAGCCGTTGTTGGTCTGTACGTCACCCTGGACGCACCCTCTGCAACGTCAGTCGCGATGTGTATATCGCATGCGATGAACACGAAGAACGAGTATCTACGCGAACTGGGTGTAGAGGGAGACTGGCCCGTGTGGGGCCAGATCGGAACCCTGCATGCTGACAACGCTAGGGAGTTCAAGTGCAAGGCGGTGAACAGGGGCTGCGAGGCCAACGAGATCATCATGCAGTGGCGGCCGGTCAAGAAGCCAAACTATGGCGGTCACATTGAGCGCTATATGGGGGTAGTTGCCACTGAAATGAAGAAAGTGCCGGGGGCAACATTCTCCAACATCCAGGAGAAGGGCAACTATGACTCCGAGAAGGAGGCGAGCTTGACCCTGAGGGAAGTGGAGCACTACTTGGTGAACTTTATCGTCAACAACTATCACCAATGCGTGCACAGTCAGCTCGACGCAGCCCCCATCAAGGTTTGGGAGGACGCGATCCTGGGCGATGAGAAGCCTGGTGTGGGTCGAATGCTGCCGGCAGATCCAGACCGGGTTCGTATGGACTTCCTTCCCTACTTCCAAGTCACGGTGCAGCGGTACGGCGTGCGAATTGAGAATGTCTTCTACTATGACCCAATTCTTGATCGCCACATTGGGGCGACGGATGAGGACAACCCGAAGCTGAAGCGCAAGTTCATCTTCGCAAGAGATCCTCGAAACATCAGCGAAATCTATTTCTTGGATCCAAATTCCGAAAGATACATCGCTGTTCCCTATCGAAACGTGGCTCATCCGGCGATCTCTGCCGGCGAACTACGTGAAGCAAAGAAGCGAATCAAGGCTGAGGGTAAGGATGCTGTAGACGAGGAACGCATCTTCCAGAGCATTGAGAGCAATCGAAAGTTGGTCGAAGAGTCAAAAGCCAAATCCAAGGCTGCTCGCCGCCAAGCGGCGAAAGCTCCCAAGGCAAAGCCTAGTTCGATTGCGTCCCAGTCCGCGCAAAGCTCGCAAGCCACGCCGCCGCCGCACCAGTCAGCAGCGAAGGCCCCTGACCGCAACATCTTCTCGCAGCCGCTCGAAGTCCTTGAAATTGGAGAGATCAACTGATGAGTAGCTATCCCCATCTGCATGATCAGGTCGCTGCTTACATGGGCGCATCCAACGAGGAACGCATCGCAGTTGCCCGTAAAGATCGTTGGATTGGTTACCCGAAGGCAATGAGTGTGCTGGATGAGTTGGATCAACTCATCGTGTACCCCTCCACACAGCGGCCGCCGTGCAGGCTGATTGTGGCTCGAGGCGACAATGGCAAGACGGCACTCCTCCGGCAGTTCCAGTTGCGCCATCCAGCCGTACAACTGGGCGACGGGGGCACTAGCCTTCCGGTGCTCCGGATCAACATGCCTGCTCAGCCGGATCTATCCCAACTCTGGTCAGAGGTGCTCACTCGCTGTGCGACTACTCACCGTAGAAGCGACCCGGCCAGTGCCAAGTACACCATGGTGGTCTCCGTCCTTCGCGTACTGAAGGTTCGCGTGCTCGCAATCGATGAATTCAATGACGTTGCTCTTGCCAGGAAGGGGACGTCGGATGTTCTGGCAGGCATCCGTAAGCTCAGCAATGAGCTGAATCTAAGTATTGTTGCTGCCGGCACCGAGGCGGCGGTTCATGCTTTGGCCTTCGATGCCCAAATGCGATCGCGATTCAGTGCTTTGTCCATGCCCAAGTGGGCCATGGACTTGCCGTATCTGAACTTCCTCAACACCTATGAGCGCCTGCTCCCCCTGGCCAAGCCCTCTGGGCTGGCGGGAGAGACGCTGGCGCCGGTCTTGCATTCCGCGGGCGGGGAGGCCATTGGTGGGACCGTGACTCTGCTTCGTAGCGCAGCAGCCATGGCGATCAGGTCTGGCGAAGAGAAGATCACTATCGAGATTATCAGGGCCGCCCAAGACAGCGCTTCTCATGCTAGCGCTCTAGCCGAGATCTGATCATGCGCATCGTCTGGCCGCCGCATGTGCCAGACGAACTGCTTTCCAGCTACTTGGCTCGAATCGCAATCGACTACGGAATTTCGTCTCACAAGCTCATGGCGCTCCATGCGCCTGGCTTTCAGGTCTGGACCAGGGATGTTGATGTCTGCGCCTCCGAAGCCCTGTTGGAGCGGCTGACGTATCCGTCAGGAAGATCTCTACAGATGCTCAATGGACTCACCCTTGGCGAATGGAATGCAGTGACACGGCGCACCTGCGATCCGCCCCAAGGGGTGTACCACTGGATCAACAGCATGGGCGTGTATCACCGGACTCGCCTCAGACACGGTCTAACGTTCTGCCCGGAGTGCTTGGAGGAAAATGGAGCATATCTTCGCCAGTGGCGACTGTCATTCTGGACGGTTTGCCCGTTGCACCAAAGGGTTCTGCAGGACGCATGCCCCTATTGCGGGGCGGTGGTTCAACCCCATCGACATGGATTCGATCTTCGTAGATGTTGGTACTGCAATCGTTTCTTAACTACTTCCACGACGGCAGCAATGCGCGCTTTGCCCTTGCAGTCATTCCTGTTCAGATGCCTGATGGATCCCAGCAACGAAGTTGAGTTCAACGGTCATTGCTGCTCCGGGGCTGAGGTGCTTTGGGGGAGCGATGTACTTCTCCAATCACTCAAGCCGGTCTGCAGGTCGATGGGGATGGGGCCAGAGCGGGGGCTGAGGATCGAACTGCGCAGGGTGCCGGATCGTCACGCGGACATAGAGTTGCTCTCGCACCTGCTCGGTCTTGGACCCGCTGGCTTGGTAGCGATGGTTGAGTCTATGGGAGTGACCCAGAGGTGCTTTCGCCAACAGATGCCCCCCTGGATAAAGCGGTTAGCGGAGCAGCTTTCTGCGGGACGCGTGAATCGCGGGCCGATATCCAATCGGGCCGAGCTGAGGTCCGCAGGTGAGGCTCAGCGAAAGCGCGTCAGTGGATGGCGCGAGATGAGGGCAGATGTGTTGTTCAAGATGATTGGAAGAAGCAATGAGTACAGATAAACAGGGGCGCCGAACTTGCGATGGCTGTTACGCCCCGATGATCAATGCCCATAAGCTGTACAAAGGTAGCGAGTACTGCGGGACGTGCTATAGCAGTCAATTCGTGAGTTGCAGTTGCCCAACATGCAGCGGGACAGTGGTACATCACGCGTCAGAGCCACAAGCTCCATCCTGTGATGCTTGTCTTCGTAACCAGAGGCGCTGTATCAGGTGTGACCGGCCCGCGCCCGAGGCGCGCATCATCCGGGATACCACGCCTGGCCCCGACGGTGGATCACCCATCACCTATGAGCATTTCGTGTGCCCATCGTGCTTCCCGTACACCACGTCCGAGATTGAATGCCCTATCTGCAAGCGGCCAAGTCAACGTCTGGCAGGTGCTGCACACCTGCCGGAAAACCTAAAGGCTTGCCCATCGTGTTTGAACAAGCACACGCATGCCACCTGCGTGCGATGCCGGAAGTACAGGAAGGTGGTCTCGGTCACTGAAGAGGGCAGGCCACTGTGTATCGGATGTGGCGGTGACCAGCCAGCCGAGCACATGTGTCCAGACTGTGGTTCAACGGTTAAGGGCGCCGGATCGGCCCGCTGTGATTCATGCTCGATCGCGGCACGCCTCAGGCGAGAGGTTGCGCTGAGCGCGGCAACCATTGAGCGCGAGTGGGTTGCCTCCCTGTACACCGCATTTGGCGAGTGGCTGCTCGCGAGGAACGTTGCTACTGGCGGACTTCCCAGGAAAGCTGTCCAAGCTGCACCGTTCTTTCGTGCCATCGACCTGGATGCTGGCACCCATCAGCCGATAGTGGCGGCCGATTTGCTCCGTCTGTTCGACTCCAAGCAACTGAGAGCCAATCTGAACGTGACCCGTTTCATCTGTGAGCGCTACGGGTTCCAGATTGACGAGAATGCTCGTGCCCGAGCTCGTGACGTCGCGCTGATAGAACGTGGTCTGGAGGAGAGTGCATCAAGACCCTGGGCCAGGTATCTGACTGATTACAGGACATGGCTGGCAGGTAAGCCAACTCGTACCCAGGCCCAGTATCTGAGGACGGCACAGGCGTTCTGTGAGGCCGCCGATCTCGGCGGCCCCTTTGCGCAGGAGCATCTAGTGAGGTACCTGGATTCGGCACCTGGCTCGCGCGCCAACCTGAGCGTCTGGGTCGGATTCGTTCGGGCGCGGTACGGCTGGGCTGTGACTATGCCCCCAAAGGTCGCCAAGAAGGCAAGCCTTAGGCGGGATGCGCAGACACTGATGGACCTACTGCTGCGGGTACGCGTTCCAGGCACTGCCTCGGATGAGGACCTGGCTGCGACAATCGCCCTCGCTTACGGATTTGAGTTGCGCACCCTACGTCGCCAAGTGACTGGGGTGACGGATGTAGGAGACTTGATCACCAGAGACGGAATCGTCGAGGTGAGAATGGAGTTGAGGGCTGTTGTTGCCGAATGGTCGAGGCGAGCGTTCTAGAGTTGTTTTCTGGAAGGACACGAGAGCCAGCCTGGATCGGCCGGCTCATGCTTCTGGAGGCAGGTCGTCCGGATGCGGAGGTAGGCCGAGCAGCTGCCGGGCATCTGCACTCAATGGATTGGCGATGAGGTCAGCGATCTTGCGGGTGCACCAGTCATAGAACTCCGGATGATCATGCATGAGGTTCGCCTGACCTTGTTCGCTGTAGCTGACGCGGAAGCAGTAGCGTACCGGCCCAACTGTTAGCGTCGAATAGAATGACGTAGGGGCTAGGGTATCCTTGTCTCCAGTGACAATCAGCCCGCCATGTGCAGCGTAAGGTTTCGCTGAAAGCTCGTTCTGCAGGCGTTTGTATACCTCATCCAGGTCAACTCTCAGTTCCACGATGTTGCGATCACTAAGACCGATTGCGAAGGCCGCAAGCTCATCCTGGAACGGCGCGCCCATCTCCGCGAGATGGCAGCACATCAACTTGGCGAAGTATCTGAATACGTCTAAGTAGAGTTCCCCAGAGGCGTCCCTGAATCGAGGGTCATGCGTGACGTCGGCTGGGTCATGGCTACGACTGGCGAGGTGGGATGCCACGGCATGGAACTCGTCGAAGGCAAGGTCTGCCGGCCGCGTTCGAGCGCTGTTACATGGCACGCAGACTCGCGCTTGAAAGTGATAGGCCTTTGACCTCGAACTCTGAGCGTGCCGGAACCCTCCTCCGTCGCGAACGATCACTGCCTTCTGGTCGCCAAACACTGATCGCAATGCCGATGCCTTGATTTTATGCTCTCCTGAGAGCGCCTCTGTTGATCCACACAGGCAGCAGCGATAAATGAGCGGCGGGGCATAGGAGTCCATCTGTTGATCTCTGCGCAGTAGGCGGAGGGGGAGGATGTCCTGCCCCCGTCTATCAATCCCGTTCGAAACAGCGATTCAGTTCAGGGCTGAGCCCAAGTGAGACACGCTCGCAAAGTTGGGGCCGGCTACTACCTTGCATCCGGGCGCTCGAGTTGGCGGATTCCTTTGCGATCCAGTGAGAGTTCCTGATCGCCGATCTTTAGCCGAGCCGACGCAGCGGACCCCAACAGAGCCTCGGCAAGCTGGCTGGCCGGAGTCTGCGGGTCTTCGACATCGTCCTTTGTCGATTGGAACAGACCAGTAGATAGGCGACTGGCCAAGAGTTCTGGGAATGGCTCCTTAGAGCTTTGATTCCATTCCAAGACCGTCTCGGTCAACCAGGATGCTCTCTCAATGTCCAAGCGGAACTGTTGCAACTTGAACTCGGCGTCGGCGATCCTCTGAAGCCATCGATTCAACCACTTCAAGTACCACGCACCCAAGGCGATTGCAGCCGCACCGGCCAGCAAGGAGCGCGCGGCAGAGAGCGCAAATGCAGTTGGCGGTAGAGTACTGTCGAACTTGACGGCGGTGACCGCCGCGAGTCCAAGCAAGAACAGGATTCCCGCTGAGCAAACCGCGTGCACCAGAATGTACTGGGTTCGGGTCTCAGGTGAAACGCGAAAATTCAGCAGTCGCTCCTTAGTAAGGTCAAGGAGGCTGGAGCGGATCTCGCGTCTAACGTGAGTGTTGTTGCGATCGTCCAGAGTCTTCTTCAGCGAGTCCAGCTCACCTTCGCGAAGGTCTAGGGCGGCTACTCGCTCTGCATGGGCGACCTGGGCGGCTTCTCGCTCCTGACTGAGGCGCTCTTCATCCTGCTGACGAACTTGGCTGAAACGTTCCTCCCGCGCGGCTTCCCTGGCCGCGAAGTCGATCTCCAGCTTGGTCCGATGCTCCGCCGTCTCTGTGAGCAGTCTCTGAGACGCCGTCTGTAGCGCCTGTAGTACCTCGCGACCGGTAGCCAGACTCAATGGCGAGGACGGGTCGATTTCGGTCAATGGCAACTGCAGTGCTAGCTTAAGAGTTCGATCGATGGCAAGAGCAACCGGTCTCTGCTGTGGAGTTAAGCCATTGTACTGGTTGCCTCTAAACTCAATTCTGTCGTACTCGGCGGCCTGCGGGTAAGTCTTGGAGTCAGGAGGTCCAAGTCGATACCACGTCCAGGAGCATTCGGTGAAGTCAAGTTTGACCCTTATCAGTGAGAGGCTGCCCGATTCCCGGTAGGCCGCAATTTCCTCACCATGCACTTCTCCAAACTGGCCGATGAAGTGAACCTCAAGTTGATTCGGGAACTCCTTCTGGACCTTCTCAACAGCCTCAATGATTGCTCTATCGTCCAGCTTCGCTATGAAAATCGAACCATCTGACATCTCTGTCTCACTACGTCCCCTGTAATTGGCAGAACTCTATGATGGGAACCGCCCAAAATCCAGTCCGAGTAGATCGTCCGTACGGCGGCTTTCCAGAGTCGGGTTCTGACGATTCAGGTGTTCAAACGGGGGTAGACATGCCGACTGAGGGATGTCAGAACTTACTCATTTGGCGATATGCAGGCGGCTATCGATTCCGACACCGAGTGGCAAGAAGCGCTACCTCACCGCAACTGGAGGAACGTCATGGCCCTGGCACTGCTGGAACTTACCGAAACCACGACTGGGGACGTGCTGGAGCAGTTGCTCTCGATCCCAATTGCTGAAGCGAAAAAGTGTCAACAAACGGTCTCAGTCCGGGTGGTCAGTAGCGTCCGCTTGTATGCGGAGATCGGTAGTAATCCTCTTGGTGTGACTCCGATCATCCGCTCGCGGTTGGAATGCGCCACCATGTCCTGCCTGGACCAAGTCGCGGGGCGCCAGAGCAACGCCCTTCAGGGGGTACCCGTCACATTCACGGCACTTTGGCGGGATGGCGTACTCCAGCAACTGCAGTCTCAGTCGCTGGCAGACAGTATTGCGGTTTGGTCTCGGCAGCCGAATCCCAGAGAGGCATACGTGTTATTCGATCTTCGCAGTCTGGCGCAGTCAGAAATTTCTACCGCGGAGTGCCAACTTGAGTTGCTCTACGGCCGACTGCGCGACAACGTGACCAGGCACATACAGTTCTGCCGTGGTCATCGTAGTTCACTCAGTCTAATCTGACACTGGAGCAGTTGGCTCCGCTTGCTCTGGACGCCACTCTATCTGTTGCGTGCCGCACATACAGGTATTCCGGGATGCCACCCGTGAGGAACCCGGGCCCTTCACTCAGAAGTTGCACCACTGCTCGAATGGCACCGAACCCGAGACAGGCTGGCCGTGGTTGGTGTACAGCGTCCACTGGAGTTCCGGCGCTCGATGTACCAAGCTGCGAAAGATTCGGTCATTGAACTCGACAACTATGGGGGGGAGGGGGGCTTGAGTGTGGAGCGAGTCGTTGCTCGGCCCGAAATCCAGTGACTGTCCTGGGTGGAGAATGTAGCGATCGCCATCGAAGAAGGGGTCTCCCCACGAGAACCTGATGAAGTCGAAGCCGCCCTTATCTACTTCGCGCACAACTTTGCCGAAACGTGGGTGGGTTCGCAGTTCCGATTGTGGATACGTCAGTCCAGCAAGGCATTCCTTAGGAACATCAATGGAAATCCACCACTTCTCCATTGAAACCATACCGGTGTTCAGCAGTTCGACTCTCAGCCGGTAGACATGGTTGTCGCGATTGATGGTAATGCGTTCCAGACGAACCCGGACTTCGCAACTTGGTGATGAGCGACGAGACATCAGGTCGCGGATCTGGAAGTCCGCCATGAACCGGGACACCGTGTTTACCCGCTGATGATAGCGGTAGTCCAGAAGATTCTGGTGAGCGGTGGAAGCCTCTTCTACCTTGATGACAAGGACCCTGCCGCCGTCCACTGGGAACTCGAAGACCTCAAAATCAGTGAGGCTTGGCGAAGTGTTGTCGGTAATGACCTTGGTCACCCAGTCCTTGTTGAGCTTCTTGTCAGTGACTGGGCGGAGTCGTACTGCAGCCGGAATGTCATTGACCGGCTCTTCTTCAATCCCGTAGACCAGGTGCCCACCACTGGCATGCGCGAGCGCAGTGACGTCCTTGATCATCTCTGTCTTACTGTTGTTCTGAGGCGAGAGGGCATCGCCTCTCTTGAGCTCCAGATACAGTGATTCCTGTACTTGGTTGTCGACCAATGACTGTACCCAGCTCAGTTCCATGTTCTCTCCTGGCCGATCACTTGTACGTGGCGCTATGTCCAATCGCGGGCCCGCTAGGCCAGCCTTGCCCAGTCCAAGAGTTCCTTGGCCAGGTCGGGGTCCTTCAATCTGACACGATACAAGGGACGAGTGGATGCAAGTTTGGTGGAGACTCGACGCAGCGCGCTTGATGGCTCATCGTCGTCCTCGTAGATGACCAGGTCATCGGGGTGATAGAGCCCAGCAGGCGGCTTCTTAGCCAAGAAAACGGAGCACTTTTTGACTGTGCGTGGGTCGAAGGCGACCTCAGTTCCCGTGTCGAAGCGATAGCTGACTAGGTAGTCATTTGCGTCGCTCAGGTGATGTTTGGCATCAGGGTGTGCTTCAAGCAAATCTCTCAGATCCTTCCCTTGCAAGTACCTTCTCCTGGCTGCCGGTCGGTCGGCTGTTGGTGGCTAGCCTGAATGCACAGGTTAGCCATGCTCCCATTGGACGTTTCGCGTGATCTGGATGAGATCCTTGGGCGGATGAGGCCCGACGTAGAGGAGGAACAGACGGAACTGCTGATCGCGGTCGAGATGCTGGAAGTAGATGCGAGGGCACGCAATTGGCGCTGTCGCATCCCCTTCCTTGAGGTGCATGTTCGATGACCTCTTCTCGATGATGCGATCCGACTTCATTAGGTAGATGGTTGTCTTGACGCCACCGGTCGTCGCAAGGTCCACGCCGCGATCACCGAAGTAACTGGCCAGTCCCATCTGGACGGCACCGCGCTTCTTGCAAAACTTCTCCAAGAGTTCCGCCGAGGTCTTGAGAAATCGGTGTCTTGTGTGGTGGATGTCATCACACTTGTCCAGGGCATCCCCCAGGATCTGATAGTCGCCATACTTCTGAGCTGACCTGCGGAATTTCTCGGCGGGGGATGCTGTGGTAGTCGCCCAGCCGAGTTGCTCCACCAGCGCCTTGTAGACCTCGCCAGTGAAATCGTCGTCCGCCTCCTGGCCCACAAGTCGAAGAGGCCAGCCATTCTCGCCACGAACAGGTCGAATGATCCTGACGCCTTCATCGGCCAGCACCTGAAGTTCGGGCTTCATCTCCGCGGGGAGGGCTACGTATGGCAGAACTACGACCGTGAGGTCAGGCCAGGCTTCCTGCATGGCAAAGTTGTTCAGGTCCGCAACGCACTGACCGTTGGGAGGACTGAATTCATAACGGTACTGCTGTTTCACAACCAAGCTGAGTTCTGGCCTCTGCCCCTGACGAGCGGCTTCCGCGATGAAGCGTGCTCTGAGATTGCTTGGAAGTCCGATTACGAAGATTGCCATCCTTGGATCTCCTGCTAGCGCTGTGCCTTCACCATGATGATCGAAGCCATGAGCGGTACCAGAGTGCTAGATATCTCTTCGTCGGTGAGGGCATCCATGAGCTTGAGCGCCCGCGCTCTGGCAGACAGGCCAGAGGTGACTGCTTCCTGCTTGGGTGTTTCAACCGCAGTTGCCTCTGAACGATTGGTAGCCGCAGGGGTGAGTGTTGCCAGGGCGATGTTGACCCTTGCTGACCACTTCTGAATCGCTTCGACCATCTTTGCAGTGCGGAACTTGGTCCACTGCTTGCCTAGAGGGCCGAGTTCCTTTGCGAAGACGGCGCTGGCGTAAGTCCTGTACGACTGTCCGAGTACTGCATGGTCCTCCGGATTGACGCCCTCAGTCTGTGCTGCAAACTCGCGCATCCAGGAGGCTTGGACGTCTGCAGCCACCGGTTCAATCTGAACCCAGTCCTGGCCCGGGCGGATGCCATCTACCGTTTCGCCGGCAGCCAAGACGTGGTGCATGACCTCGCCGGTAGTGCGATTGATGAACCTGATGCGATTGGGATCGGGGTTGGAGAATGCTATCCAGACGTCACTTCGAATTGAAGAAGGAGCCGGACGCACTGCCTCCGAGCGGGCATCAACTGTGGTTCCGCGGAGCGAGACCAGCATGTCGCCATGAGCGCTGATGTGCTGATCCAGAACGTCGGAGCAGGCATCCAAGAAATTCTTGAACCGCGGAAAGCCCATCTGCTTGTAGTCAAAGCCTCCAAGTGCTTTGGCCTCGGGGCTCTTGGCCAACCGCTGAAGGAGCCGAGCTGCAGGTTCGGGAGGCTGACCTCTCAGCATCTGCTGGAGGAGGGGTTTCCAAATGGCTGCGCTTTCCACACCAAATTCCTTGTTGGATGCCAAAACGAAAAGGCCGTTACCCATAGTAAGTAACGGCCTTTCCAACATCAACGTTCATTTTTGTAAGCTAAGTTCCAACCTTCGATGACGTCGTCCGGACGAGAGAACCTAGCAGCACTCTTCCGGCCCTTGGGCGCCATAAAAGTTCCATCAGTGCAGCATCGATCGATTCGGTGCACTGACAGTCAGTCTCGGCGAGCGATGCATCACTCGAGCCGAGTGGTGGCAGTATCGGACATCGGGAACGGGGTGTCAATTTGTGACCTGGGCCCAGTTAGGGGCCATTTGCCTGCCCAAAAAATTTGGCTGATTTGAGAAAAATATTGAAAATTCAATAATTTGGGATGATCTCGGGCGCCTTCTTGAGCCTTCATCCGGAGCGGCCTAGCGCTAATCGACGGGCGGATCTGACCGTGAACTGACCTTTGAGTCGATCAAGCCTGACAGACTCGTTGGGGCCATGGCCCTATCGGCCACGCAAGCTCTTATCTACCTGATGCATCCGGTGGCAATGGTCGTGATCGATGGGCAGGCGCCTTAGCGGAAGGGGCGGCTTTGGTGCATGGTGCGACCAAGCTATGGTTGGGGCTGACCGTTGCCTATGGATTTCAGGAAGGCCTCCAATGGCGCCAAGCTCCACTTTTCGCTACCTGGCTTCTCCATGTAGTGAGGGTGGGTGTAGCAGACGCGTCCTTTCCTCTCAAATGCCTTGCCTAGCGAGACACCCTGAACCGATCGGATGATGCTGAGTGCAGCCTGCGTCTCTGCTCGGATAGCGAGATCGTCTGAAACGACAAACGCTGACGCAATGGACTCATTGCTCTTGTCTCTCTTGCTTCTTCTCTCGACCTCAATCCATAGGCCTGCAAGGCCATTGGGCAGCAACAGTCTGATTACAAATGCTGTGCGAGCGAGGGCTCTGTAGTGTGACTCTGCCTTCTGAAGGTACATCCAAGATCGCGTCCCCCAATCAGCTTTTCCAATGCGGACTGCCTTGCGTTCGTCCTCGCCCAGGAAGTTCCAACAAGGGTAGGCGCCAACTTGGACGCGTTGCTCGGAGTCAACGGGGGCGACGACCTGGTACTCGGCAATGGTCCCCTTCGTCTTGAGTATCTTCAGAATCGCCATCAGTTCAGTCAGCAACTCCGATGCGTCGCGTTTTTCATGAGCACTGTGGGCGTGGCTGAGATCCTCTTGCTTGCCGGCTTTTCGGCCGCCAGAAATCTCTGTGGTGGGCTCCTGACTGTCCTTCTTTCGCTTGGAACTGTACTTGAAGCTCTGATCCTTTTTGAGGCGGATGATCTTTGGCTTCGGATGAAAAGCGAAGGAGATCGAGGGCATATCAAACCCTGGCTTCCGCTCGGTTGCTTCATGCGTGTCTACGGTCGGCTTGCCATTAGGACGAGGCGATCGAGGCCTATTGCCATTGTTGTGTGGCCTAGGTCCTCCCGTATGAATGACCTTCTCACCCTCGGTGGCATCATTAACCAAGATTGTAGCGATTGCCGGTAGTCGCTTTGAGAAGGACATCTGGTGAATCGCTGTCACCAAGAAGGTCCTGCCGGCGAAACCGCCGTCTTTGCGGCGGTTCAAGAAGTAGCCAGATACGGTGCCTTGGTAAGGTCCCAAGAATGGATTCAACGGGATCTCGGCATTGGAGCACCAATGCGAATCCTCGGCGCCCCAAAGGGCAGCGTCCAACTGGGCTCTCAGAATGGGCTCGTGAATGCGCTTGGCCCGGGCCTCGGCATAGTGATCAAACCGGAAGAGGGCCATCATTGGGCCATCATCCAACGTCATACCCAACGCAAGCACGATCTTCCAGTAGCCGCTCTGCTCGTCGATGCCGGTAACGTGTCCGGCGAACTCCTGCTCGGAAATCGCCTTGGACCTGACGGTACTCCAAGGGCCTGCGGTGAAGATGTCTGCAATGGTGGAATTGAACGCGTAGAACGCCCGGAAGATCACCGTCCTGGGGATGATGTACTCAACCTGATTTCGCTCGTCACGGCTCCTCGTGTCCCTAGCCACCAGGATTCTGGAGCCGTAACTCAGGGCGTCCTGAAGGTGCAACTGGGATTGGGGAAGTGCGACAACTGCCTCGCCCGTGGTGCGCTCTCCAACTTTGGTGGACGGGAATAGCCCGCTCTCGTGGTCTTCCTCGTACTCCTTGTACAGCCTGGACTCCTCGCCGAAGGCCAAGGCATTGCCCAGCCTTCGCTGCTTCGGAATCAGCATTCCGGCATAGACGCCCCTTCCATCCTCTCCGCGGATGAAGCATTGCCCTGCAACGTAGGTTGCTAGTGACCCCGCGAAGATGGTGCTGATGAAACCCTCAGGATTCTTGTCGGAGAACAGACGCGCGATCTGACGATCATCGAGTTTGGATGGATCTGACCCCCACCCATGTGGAATGGGCGCCAAATAGCACCTGACAGACGTGGACTCCGTTCCCTTGTGTGGCTGGGTGTACCCGTCGATGTGACGGATGAAGTACACGCGGGGGTCATCGGGGAAGTCGGTTAGATCAGTCATGCGGCCAGTACACGGGGTGCATCTCCATCATTAGCGGCACGCAGTCTCGTTAATTGAGTTTTCGTTCTTCATGGCCAGGATGGCCGCTCGTTCATGAGAGCGAGCGATCGGGGGGGGGG
>NZ_KV791386.1:13577-22074 GCF_001807895.1 Stenotrophomonas sp. HMSC10F07 | reverse complement strand
AGCCCCCATGGATGGGTTTACGGCGTGTCCTGCAAGCCCACACCGCCGCGCCATCCCACGGATACCCCGCTGTTGCGGTTGCTTCGGCGGTTGCTGTTGCTTGTGCTCTGGCCTCTGCGGGTGCCGGGCGCCGCCCGGCTGACGTCCGCCACTTGCGGTGGCAGCGACGGCCCACTAGCCTTCGGCCGTCGTTCACCACCCAAGGACCGCCCGTGAAACACCGTCATCTCCTGCTGGCCTCGGCAATCGCCGCCGCCACGCTGGCCCTGGCCGCCTGCAAGAAGGAAGCTGCCCCAGGCGCCGATACCGCCAGCAGCAGCGCTCCGGCCGGTGAAACCGCCGACCAGTTCGTGGCCCGCATCAATGCCGAATTCAAGGCCGCTTACCCGGAGATGACCTCGGCGCAGTGGCTGTCCTCCACCTACATCAACGGTGATTCGGAACGCATTGCGGCCAAAGCCAACGAGCGTTCGCTCACCCAGCTCAACAGCTGGATCGAACAGGCCGCCAAGTTCGACGGCAAGCCGATGAGCGAGGACAGCAAGCGCGCGATCCACCTGCTGAAGCTGATGTCGTCGATGCCGGCGCCGCGCGACCCGGCCAAGCTGGCCGAGCTGACCCAGATCGCCACCCGCATGGAAGGCAGCTACGGTGCCGGCAAGTACTGCACCGATGCCAATGATCCGAACTCCTGCCGCCAGCTGGGCGAGCTGGAACAGGTGCTGGCGCGCAGCCGCGACTACGACAAGCAGCTCGACGCCTGGCAGGGCTGGCACAGCACCACCAGGAGCATGCGCGGCGACTACCAGAAGTTCGTCGGCCTGGTGAACGAGGGCGCCAAGGGCATGGGCTTTACCGATGCCGGCCAGATGTGGCGCAGCGGCTATGACATGCCGCCCGAACAGATCGGCCCGGAAACCGACCGTCTCTGGGAACAGGTCAAGCCGATGTACGAGCAGCTGCACTGCTACGCACGCGGCAAGCTGGACAAGACCTACGGCAAGGACAAGGCCGAAGTGGGCAACGGCCTGATCGCCGCGCACCTGCTGGGCAACATGTGGCAGCAGGACTGGTCGAACCTGTGGGACCAGCTGGAACCGTACCCGGGTGCCGGCAGCCTGGACATCACCGCTGCACTGGAAAAGCAGTACCAGACCAACCTGAGCGCGGCGCTGGCCAAGGCCGGCAAGGACGCCAGTGTGGCGGCCCAGTACAAGGCGCAGCGCGAAGCCGAACTGCGTACCGCCAAGCAGATGACTGAACGCGCACAGGACTTCTATGTGTCGCTGGGCATGCCGTCGCTGCCGCAGTCGTACTGGGAACGCACCCAGTTCATCAAGCCCGACGACCGCGATGTGGTCTGCCACGCCAGCGCCTGGGACATGAACATGGAAGGCGATGTGCGCACCAAGATGTGCATCAAGCCGAACGAAGAGAACTTCACCACCATCTACCACGAGCTGGGCCACATCTATTACGACCTGGCCTACAACCCGCTGCCGCCGCTGTTCCAGGGCGGTGCCAACGATGGCTTCCATGAGGCGATCGGCGACACCATCGTGCTGGCAATGACGCCCAAGTACCTCAGCTCGATCGGCCTGGTCGATGCACCGACCGAGAGCCGCGAAGCGGTCATCAACAACCAGATGCGCATGGCGCTGTCGGGCGTGTCGTTCCTGCCGTTCGGGCTGATGATCGACCGCTGGCGCTGGGGCGTATTCGATGGTTCGATCACCGCCGACAACTACAACAAGGCGTGGTGGGACTTGAAGGCCAAGTACCAGGGCGTGGCCCCGGCCAGCACCCGTGGCGAAGAATTCTTCGATCCGGGCGCGAAGTACCACGTGCCGGGCAACACCCCGTACACCCGCTACTTCCTGGCCCGCATCCTGCAGTTCCAGTTCTACAAGGGCCTGTGCGATGCAGCCGGCTACAAGGGCCCGCTGCACGAGTGCACCTTCTACGGCAACAAGGAAGCCGGCCAGAAATACTGGGCGATGCTGAGCAAGGGTGCCAGCCAGCCGTGGCAGGCCACGCTGAAGGAGCTGACCGGCACCGACAAGCTCGATGCCGGCCCGATGATCGAGTACTTCACTCCGGTCAACGAGTGGCTGAAGCAGCAGAACGAAGGCCAGATGTGTGGCTGGCAGGCCAACGCCGCCCCGGCGGCGAAATGAGAAAAGGGGCGGGTCCGCAAGGATCCGCCCCTGATGTAGCGCCGGGCCGCGCCCACGTGACCGGTGGGCGCCATTGCAGCGAACGCATCGCCATGCGCGCGGAGCCTTTCGCCAAGCAGTGAGAGTGATTCATGCCCGGCGGCTCTTCATCGCACCGCTGCGCTCGCCGGGCATGGCCCGGCGCTACCCACGGCGGATCAGCTGTCCTTCTTCGCCGCCATCGCCGCGGCCAGTTCCGCCTTGAATTCCTCGAAGGTCTGGCCCTTCTCTTTCGCTTCGGCGTGCGCGGCGTCGCGCAGCGCATCGGAGTACATCAGGCGCACCGGCGTGCCGTTGCGCTCGTGCAGTTCACCGGCCTGCATGATCAGCGCCAGTACCTGCGCGGCGGAGTCACTGTGGCCGGCGATACGGCCGTCCATGCCCAGCACCCATTCGCCGTCGCGGCGCACGACACCGGCCAGCAGGGTGCGCTGCGCGTCGCGCAGTTCGGCATGCGGCTCCACCGGCGAGGCCTGGGCAGCGGCCTTGTTGGCGGCCTGCTTTTCCTGGCGACGGCGCTGGTCGCGGCGGGTCTTGGAGCTGGTGGACATGGTGCAATACCGCTGCGAGGGGGGCGCAAGGATAGCGCACCCCACCCGCCACGCCGCTTCACACCCCCTCAATCCAGCACTTTGCCGTGCCGCCAGTAGCCCATGAAGGTGATCGCGCGGCGGTCCAGCCCGCAGTCGCGGACCAGATGGCGACGGATCGCCATCACCGCCCCCGCCTCGCCTGCCACCCAGGCATACAGCGGCCCGGCCACGCTGGCATCGGCCTGTTCCCAGAGGATCTGCGCGTCAACGTCGATCTCTTCCAGTTCGTCGCCAGCGGCCACGCTCGAGGCGGCTGCCAGCCGCGCCTGCACCGCCTGCAACAGCGGCGCCCCGTACGCCGCGCGCCCGCGCGGCAGCCAGACCAGCTCGGCGGTAGCCGGTGCCTTCAGCGGCACCGCGTCGCCGGCCTGCGCCACTTCCAGCAAGGCCAGCGTACGCGGCGGATCCACCATGGCCGCCAGTTCCTCAAGAATGCCAGCCACCGCCGGTAACGCGGTTTCATCGGCCACCAGCAGCACCTGGCCGACGCCGGCCGGCGGCTTCCATTCCCAACCTTCGCTGCTGTCGGCGCAGTCGGCATCGGGAGCCAGCAACACCACACGGTCGCCGGGGCGAGCATGGATGGCCCAGCGTGAGGCCGGCCCGGTCTCGCCATGCAGCACGAAATCAACATCGACCTCGCCCAGCTCTGCACGCAGCTGGCGGATGGTGTAGGTGCGCATCGGCGGGCGCTGATCGTCCGGCAGCGCCCGGTAGCGCGGATACCAGTCCTCGCCGCAGGGCACCTGCGGCAGGTCTTGGCCAGGCAAGGGGAAGAACACCTTGATGCGCTGGTCCGGGCCTTCGGTCTTCATCCGCGCCACGTCGGCGCCGGTGAACACCATGCGATCCAGGGAAGGGGAAAGAACGCGGCGCTCCTTCAGCGCCACCTCGAACAGGCGGTAGGTCTGCTGCGCAGCCATTTGGGGGAAACCTCATGCAACGACATCGGATCGGCTGGCTGTCGTGCATCCACGCACCGGCTGGCTGGAGTGCCCAGCCTAGTCCGGCCGTTCCCTGCCGCAAGTGTTTCGGGCATCGTGGCCCGCCCTACCCCTGCGCGCTGCTCAGTGACCCGTGCAGGCTGCCTGCGCCGCACGCTCGCGCTGGTGTTCCCAGTACCAGAACACGAAACCGGCGCCGAAGAACGCGGCCTGGCCCAGTGCCAGGTGCAGCGGGCTACCGCTCAGCAGTGGTGACACCACGCCGGCCACCACGGTGCTGATCATCAGCTGCACAAAGGCCTGCAGCGACGAGGCCAGGCCGCGCTGATGCGGGTACATGTCCAGTACCGCCAGCGCCAGGATCGGGAAGATCAGCGCCATGCCCATGCCCCCCAGGAAGATCGGCAGTACCGCCCATGGCAGCACGAACTGTGGCGACAGCACCACGTAGCCAACGTTCAACAGCACCGACAATGCGCACAGGCCGAAACCAATGGAGACCTGGCGGGTGGGCGTGGTGTGCCCGGCCATGCGCCCGGACAGGAATGAGCCGGTGGTCATGCCGCCGATGGTCGGGATGAACAACCAGGCAAACCCGCCCTCGCCCAGGTGCAGGTGCTGCATCACGAACACCGGCGCCGAGGAGATGTACAGGAAGATTCCACCAAAGCCGATGCTGCCGGCCAGCGCCAGGCGCAGGAAGCGCGGATTGAAACCGATGCGCACGTAATCACGCATCAACGCGCGCGGTGACAACGGCACGCGCGCTTCGACCGGATGGGTCTCGGGCAGGTAGCGTGCAGTGGCCGCCAGCAGGACCAGCCCGAACACCACCAGGAACCAGAAGATCAGCGGCCATCCCGCGCCACTGAGCAGGATCCAGCCACCGATGATCGGCGCGATGGCCGGGGCGATGCCGAACAGCATGGACACCTGGCTCATCAGCCGCTGCGCGTCATGGCCGTGGTACAGGTCGCGGATCACCGCGCGGCCGACGATCATGCCGACACCCGCCGACAGGCCCTGCAGCGCGCGGAAGGCCAGCAGCGTGGTCAGGTCGGTGGACAGTGCGCAGCCCACCGAGGCGCCGACGAACACCACCAGTCCACCGAGGATCACCCGCTTGCGGCCCCAGGCGTCGGACAGCGGGCCGTGCGCCAGGCTCATCAGGCCGTAGAACAGCAGGTACACGCTGATGGTCTGCTGCACCGCCACCTCGTCCACCGCCAGGCGCCGGGCCAGCTGCGGGAAGGCCGGGAAGATGGTGTCGATCGAGAACGGGCCGAACATGGCCAGGCCGGCAAGCAGCAGGGCCATGCGGCGGGTGGAGGGAGCAACAGCGGCGGTCATGGGAAAGGCGTCCGGCAGGGCCATGCGTGGCACGCACGGCGGGCGCCGGTCCCTGTCTGCAGGGAGGGCGCCAGATGAATTCGGGTATCTGGCCATCATAGGTGGGGATTGCGCCTGATGCCATGCAGCGATGCACAAAACGCACGTCCGGGCCATCGGCCATTCAGGCGCAGCGGCCAGGCCCGTAGACGGCCAGCGGGCCCGCAACGGGCTATAATCGGCGGGCAACACGGTGGGAGAAGCGGAACACCGCTGCCGAAGGCGCAACGCCCGTAATCGCTCAGGCCCGATACCACCCGTAACAGAACTCTGGAGAGACCGGTTCGATCCGGCGCCGAAGGGGCACGAAGCTGCGGTTTTCCGCGCTTCCAAACTCTCAGGCAAAAGGACAGAGGGGCGCCCCGCAGACCGCCGACCGGCGGCTTGTGCCCGTGCGTGTGCCCTTTCCTGACGGATCCTTCGCCATGTCCCAGAACACCCCTTCCCTGCGTGAGCTCGAGCACCACAATGCGTTCGTCGAGCGCCACATCGGCCCCAACGATGCCGAGATCGCGCAGATGCTCGACGTCGTCGGCCACGCGTCGCTGGATGCGATGACCGATGCCATCGTGCCGGCCAAGATCAAGTCGCCGGCGCCGCTGGCGCTGCCGGAGTCGATGACCGAAGTGCAGGCACTGGCGAAGATCCGTGCGATCGCCGACAAGAACACCGTGCTGCGCAGCTTCATCGGCCAGGGCTACTACGGTACCCACACCCCGAACGTGATCCTGCGCAACATCCTGGAAAACCCGGCCTGGTACACCGCCTACACCCCGTACCAGGCCGAGATCTCGCAGGGCCGCATGGAAGCGCTGATCAACTTCCAGACCCTGTGCGCCGACCTGACCGGCATGGAGATCGCCAACGCCTCGCTGCTGGACGAAGCCACTGCCGCCGCTGAAGCGATGACCCTGGCCAAGCGTTCGGCCAAGTCGAAGTCGGACACCTTCTTCGTGCACGACGCCGTGCACCCGCAGACCCTGGAACTGCTGCGCACCCGCGCTGAACCGATGGGCATCGTGCTGCGCGTCGGCACCCCGGCCGAAGCACTGGAAGCGGAAGCCTTCGGCCTGCTGCTGCAGTACCCGGACACCTTCGGCCAGGTCGGCGACTACAGGGCGCTGGTCGATGCCGTGCACGCGCGCGGCGGCCTGGTGGCCGTGGCCACCGACCTGCTGGCACTGACCCTGCTGGCCGCCCCGGGCGAATGGGGCGCGGACATCGTGGTCGGCAACAGCCAGCGTTTCGGCGTGCCATTCGGTTTCGGTGGCCCGCACGCCGCGTTCATGGCCTGCCGTGACGCCTACAAGCGCTCGATGCCGGGCCGCCTGATCGGCGTTTCCGTCGATGCCCAGGGCAACCCGGCCTACCGCCTGACCCTGCAGACCCGCGAGCAGCACATCCGCCGCGAGAAGGCGACGTCGAACATCTGTACCGCACAGGTCCTGCTGGCGGTGATGGCCTCGATGTATGCGGTCTACCACGGCCCGGAAGGCCTGACCCGCATCGCCCGGCGCACCCACCGCCTGGCCTCGATCCTGGCTGCGGCACTGCGGAACGCCGGCGTGCAGGTCGGTGGCGACTTCTTCGACACCCTGCACATCACCGGCGTGCATGCCGATGATATCCACGCCAAGGCACGCGCCGCCGGCTACAACCTTCGCGCGATCGACAGCGACTCGGTCGGCATCAGCCTGGACGAGACCGCCACCCGCGCCGACGTGGTCGCGCTGGCCGCCGTGTTCGGCGCGCAGGCTGACGTCGAGGCGCTGGACGCCAGCACCGCCGACGCGCTGCCGGCGGGCCTGCTGCGCCAGTCCGCGTTCCTGACCCACCCGGTGTTCAACACCCACCACAGCGAGCACGAACTGCTGCGCTACCTGCGTTCGCTGGCCGACAAGGACCTGGCGATGGACCGCACGATGATCCCGCTGGGTTCGTGCACCATGAAGCTCAACGCCACCGCCGAGATGATCCCGGTGACCTGGCCGGAGTTCTCGCAGATCCACCCGCTGGTGCCGGCCGACCAGGCGCTGGGCTACAAGGAACTGATCGACACGCTGGAAGCGATGCTGGTCGAATGCACCGGCTACGACGCGGTCAGCCTGCAGCCGAACTCCGGCGCACAGGGCGAGTACGCCGGCCTGCTGGCGATCCGTGCCTACCACCGCTCGCGCGGCGAAGGCCACCGCGACATCTGCCTGATCCCGGACTCGGCGCACGGCACCAACCCGGCCTCGGCGCAGATGTGCGGCATGAAGGTCGTGGTGACCAAGACCGATGCCAACGGCAACGTCGACGTCGAGGACATCCGCCTCAACGCCGAGAAGTACAGCGACCGCCTGGCCGCGATCATGATGACCTACCCGTCCACGCACGGCGTGTTCGAGGAAGAGGTGGTCGAGATCTGCGAGATCATCCACAAGCACGGCGGCCAGGTGTACACCGACGGCGCCAACATGAACGCCCTGGTCGGCGTGGCCAAGCCGGGCAAGTGGGGTTCGGACGTTTCGCACCTGAACCTGCACAAGACCTTCTGCATCCCGCACGGCGGTGGTGGCCCGGGCGTGGGCCCGTGCGCGGTCAAGGAGCACCTGGCCCCGTTCCTGCCGGGCAAGCTGGGTGACAACGGCCCGGTCGGCATGGTCAGCGCGGCCAGCTTCGGCAGTGCTTCGATCCTGCCGATCAGCTGGATGTACATCGCGATGATGGGCCGCGAAGGCCTGCGCAAGGCCACTCAGGTCGCGCAGCTCAACGCCAACTACATTGCCAAGCGCCTGGCTCCGCACTTCAAGACCCTGTACACCGGCCGTAACGGCCTGGTGGCGCACGAGTGCATCCTGGACGTGCGCCCGCTGGAGAAGACCAGCGGCATCGGTGCCGAGGACGTCGCCAAGCGCCTGATCGACTTCGGCTTCCACGCCCCGACCCTGAGCTTCCCGGTGGCCGGCACGCTGATGGTCGAGCCAACCGAGAGCGAGTCGCTGCACGAGCTGGACCGTTTCATCAACGCGATGATCCAGATCCGAGAGGAAATCAGCGCGATCGAAGACGGTCGCCTGGACCGCGAGGACAACCCGCTGAAGAACGCGCCGCACACCGCCACCGCGGTGACCGCCAGCGAGTGGACCCACGCCTATCCGCGCGAACTGGCCGCCTTCCCGCTGGCCAGCCTGAAGCAGAGCAAGTACTGGCCGCCGGTGGCACGCGTCGACAACGTGTACGGTGACAAGAACGTGATGTGCGCCTGCATCCCGGTCGATGCCTACAAGGATGATGAAGTCGAGGCTTGATTCCTCACTGCATCGATAAAGAAAACGGCCCGCGCAAGCGGGCCGTTTTCATGAGGGCGTGG
>NZ_KV791386.1:0-13557 GCF_001807895.1 Stenotrophomonas sp. HMSC10F07 | reverse complement strand
TCCACACCCACAATTCCCCGGTCACGGGTCCGGCATCTGCCCCAGGCTCAGCTGCCACGACACCCCGAAGCGGTCCTGCACCCAGCCGTAGCGATTGCTGAAGTCGTAATCACCCACCGGCATCAGCCAATGGCCGCCCTCGCCCAGCACACGTGCCGCACGTTCGAACTGCTCGGCACCGGAACACTCGACGAACAACGAGATCGACGGCGAGAAGGTGAAATCGTGCACGTCCAGGCTGTCAAAGCACAGGTAATGCGTGCCACCGAGCAGGAAGATCGCCTGGCGGACCTGGCCGGGCACGCCGGCGCCGGCCCCCTCGGGGTGGCGTTGCAGGGCCAGCAGGCGGAAATCGGCGAAGGCTTCGGCGTACAGGGCCAGGGCGGCCTCGGCCTGGCCGGTGAACATCAGGAAGGGACGGCTGCGCAGCATGCGGTACTCCTGGTCGACGGGCCGCTGGCGGCCCACGCGATCAGGATGGCACGGCGGATGTATGCCGGCTGTAGAGCCGAGCCCATGCTCGGCTGGCGGCCGCGCGAACAGCAGCCGACCGTAGGGTCGGCACTACAGAATCACGCCTGGCGCATGCGCCGTGCGATGGCGCTGCCGGCGGCAATCGTGGCGGTCAACGCCACCATCGACAGGAACTGCAGGCGGGTGTGCGACTCACTCAGCAGCAGGCCGAAGATCAACGCCAGGATCGCCAGCGCGCAGCAGGTCAGCCACGGGAAACCGGCCATGCGGAACGGCAGGCGAGTACCCAGGCGATCGGCGCGGCGGCGCAGTACCAGCTGCGAAACCAGCGACAGCGTCCACACCAGCAGGCAGGTGGAACCGACGATGTTCAGCAGCACCGGCAGCACCCGGTCCGGGAACAGCAGCTCCATCACCGTGGCCGCAAAGCCGAACAGCACGCTGGCCAGCACGGCGATGACCGGCACCTGCCGCGGATCGGTCCAGCCCAGCACGGCCGGCGCTTCGCGGCGCTGCGCCAGCGAATACATCATGCGCGAGGCGCCGTAGAGGTTGGCATTGAGTGCCGACAGCAGCGCGATCACCGCGATCAGGGTGATCGCAGTGCCGGCGCCCGGAATGCGCGCGATGTCCAGCACGGCGGCAAAGGGCGACTTCAGTGCTTCGCTGGTCCAGGGCACCACGGCGATGATCACGCTCAGCGAGCCGATGTAGAACACCAGGATGCGCCAGGCCACGGTACGGATGGCACGGGCGATGCTGCGTTCGGGATCTTCGGTTTCGGCCGCCGCAACGGCAACGATTTCGGTGCCACCGAAGGCAAAAACGACAACCAGCAGCGCCGCACCGATCCCGGCCAGGCCCTTCGGTGCGAAACCACCGTGTTCGGTGAAGTTGCTCAGGCCTGGTGAGGTGACCTGCGGCAGCCAGCCCATCAGCAGTGCCACGCCGATGGCAATGAAAGCCAGGATCGCCGCCACTTTCAGGATGGCGAACCAGAATTCGAACTCGCCGAAGTTCTTCACCCCGAGCAGGTTGATCGCAGTGAAGAACAGCATGAAGGCCAACGCAGCCATCGGCACCGGCACCACCGGCCAGACCGTGGCAAGCAACCCGGCCGCACCCACCGCCTCGGCGGCGATCACGATCACCAGCTGCACCCACCACAACCAGCCGACCGTGGCGCCAGCGGTGGCGCCCATGGCATCGGCGGCGTACACCGAGAACGCGCCGCTGGTCGGTTTGGCCGCCGCCATCTCGCCCAGTGCGTTCATCACGATGATCACCAGCGCGCCGGCGACCAGATACGAGACCAGAACCGCCGGGCCGGCCGCCTGCACACCCACGCCCGAGCCGAGGAACAGGCCGGCGCCGATGGCGCTGCCCAGGCCCATCATGATCAGCTGGCGGGGCTTGAGCGAATGTCCGAGGCGGGACGGCGAAGCGGTCGGAATCGAGTTGGGCATCGGCGGGGCTGGCGGCGGGCTACAGGGGCGACACCTTACCCTGTCCCGTGCCCACGGGGATAGGCACAGCGCAGCAGGCGGCTCAGGCCAGTGCGGGCTCGCCGACGTTGCCGCCGATACGGGCGCGATAGGCGCGCGGCGAGAAACCGGTTTCAGCCTTGAACTTGCGGGTGAAGGCACTCTGGTCGCTGAAACCGCAGGCCTGCCCGATGCAGGCAATGCTGTCGTCGCCATGCAACAGGTGCATGGCCATCTGGATCCGCAGCCGGGTCAGCACCTGCTGCGGGGTCATCTGGAACACCTTGCGGAAACTGCGTTCCAGCTTGGACAGCGAGAAGCCGGTGATGTCCAGCAGGGTCTGCATGCGCACGTTCTCGGCGTAGTGCGCGTTGAGGTGGGCCAGGGCCAGCCGCAGCTGCTCGTACTGGGCGCCCAGGCTGTCCTTCTGGCCCAGGTCGCGGGAAATGCCGATCAGGCCCTCGATGGCGCCATCGACTAGCAGCGGTCGCTTGCAGGTCAGGCACCAGCCCGGTTCGCGGTTGGCGAACAGGTGCAGCTCCATCAGGTTCTCGATCACCTCGCCGGACAGCACGCGGGCGTCCTGGTCGACATAGTCCGCGCTGAGGCCGGTCGGGTAGATCTCGGCCGCCGTGCGCCCGATCACGTCCTTGCGCGCGCGCAGGCCCAGCCGTCGCAGCATGGTCTGGTTGACGTGGGTGTACCGCCCCTGGCGGTCCTTGATGAAGAACAGCACGTCCGGGATGGCGTCGAACAGGGCTTCGATGTCGGCAGGCTCGACTCGCATGGGGCAAGCATACCCGAGCCTGCTTTTGCCCGTACGTTCACCTTTGCCGGACCTGGGTTTAACGGGCTCGGTTCCAGTGTCGTGGTTCCCTTGATGATCCGGAGCCCCCCATGGCCGCCAGCAAGCCGACCGGCAAGCGCGCAACCGAAAACCACCACCGCAGCAATGGCGATGAACTGCACCCGCGCGCCGGCGGCAGCCACCCGGCGATGACCACCGATCAGGGCATCCCGGTGGCAGACAACCAGAACTCCCTGCGGCAGGGAACTCGAGGGCCCACGCTGCTGGAAGACTTCATCCTTCGCGAGAAGATCACCCACTTCGATCACGAACGCATTCCCGAGCGCATCGTGCACGCACGTGGCAGCGCGGCACATGGCTACTTCGAGTTGACCCGGTCTCTGGCCGCCCACACCCGGGCGCGCATCCTGACCGAGGTAGGCGTGAAGACGCCCGTGTTCACCCGCTTCTCGACCGTGGCCGGTGGCGCAGGGTCGGTGGACACTCCGCGCGACGTCCGCGGCTTCGCGGTCAAGTTCTATACCAAGGAGGGCAACTGGGATCTGGTCGGCAACAACATCCCGGTCTTCTTCATCCAGGACGCCATGAAATTCCCGGACCTGGTGCATGCGGTGAAGATGGAACCAGACCGTGCGTTCCCGCAGGCCGCCTCGGCCCATGACACCTTCTGGGACTTCATTTCGCTGATGCCCGAGTCGATGCACATGATCATGTGGGCGATGAGCGACCGCGCCATCCCGCGTTCACTGCGGATGATCGAGGGCTTCGGTGTGCACAGCTTCCGCCTGCTGGACGAGGCGGGCGAGTCGACCTTCGTCAAATTCCACTGGCGACCCAGGCTGGGCATCCAGTCAACAGTCTGGGACGAAGCGTTGAAGCTGCAATCGGCTGACAATGACTTCCATCGCCGCGACCTGTTCGAGGCCATCCAGCGCGGTGATTTCCCCGAGTGGGAACTGGCGGTACAGCTGTTCACGGAAGAGGACGCCGAGGCATTTCCGTTCGATCACCTGGATCCGACCAAGATCATCCCTGAATCGCTGGTACCGCTGCAGGTGATCGGGCGCATGGTGCTGGACCGCTGGCCCGACAACTTCTTCGCCGAGACCGAACAGGTGGCGTTCTGCCCGGCCAACGTGCCGCCGGGCATCGATTTCAGCAACGATCCGCTGCTGCAGGGCCGCCTGTTCTCCTACCTGGACACCCAGCTGCTGCGGCTTGGCGGCCCGAACTTCCACCAGATCCCGGTGAATGCCCCGAAGTGTCCGTTCGCCAATCACCAGCGCGACGGCCACATGCAGATGCAGGTGCCCAAGGGCCGCGTCGCCTATGATCCCAGCTCGCTGCAGGAGGACTCGCCGCGCGAGACGCCCGCAGGTTTCCGCAGCCACGCCAGCGCCGACGATGGCCGCAAGGGCCGCACCCGCGCGGAGAGCTTCGCCGACCACTACAGCCAGGCACGCATGTTCTTCCGTAGCCTTGAGAAGCCGGAACAGGCGCATCTGGCATCGGCACTCGTGTTCGAATTGTCCAAGGTGGAAACACTCAAGGTGCGGGTGCGTACCGTCAGCCACCTGCGCAACATCGACGAATCACTGGCGCAGCGCGTAGCTGATGGGCTCGCGTTGCCTGCACTGCCCGACCCCGCGCCGACCGCCACGCCGGTGCAGGACATGCCTGCCGCTCCCGAGGTGCGCGTGATCGGGCGCAACAAGCCCACCCTGCAAGGGCGCAGCATCGGCATCCTGTTTGATGAGGGCTCCGACGCGCGCGTGATGGCCAGCCTGAGCAAAGCGGCCCGGAAGGCGGGTGCAGACGTGAAGCTGGTCGCGCCCAAAGTAGGCGGCGCCACGCTGAGCGATGGGGCGATGCAGGCGGCGGATGGGCAACTGGCGGGCACGCCATCGGCTGTGTTCGATGCGGTGGCCGTGGTGCTCAGCCCGGAAGCCGCGAAGGCCTTGTCGAAAGAGAGTGCAGCCGTCGAATTCGTCAGCCAGGCGTGGGCGCACCTGAAGGCCATCGCCAGCGACGCAGGCGGCCAGACGCTGCTGAAGGCGGCGCGGGTCGGCAACGATGCCGGCATCGTCGAAGCGGAAGACGCCAAGGCCTTCCTGGCGGCGGCCGCCACCCGCCAATGGGCGCGTGAACCGAAGCTGCGCCTGCTGGCCTGACTACTACGACAGGAGATCCGTCATGCCCCGTGGTGACAAATCCGCATATACCGAGAAACAGAAGCGCCAGGCCGAGCACATCGAGGACAGCGAGCGCGAGCGCGGCGCAAGTGAAGGGACTGCCGAGCGCATCGCCTGGGCCACCGTGAACAAGCAGGACGGTGGCGGCAAACGTAGCGGAAGCGCACGCAAGGGTACGAAGAAGGCGGCGAGCAAGAAGGCGGCCAGCAAGGCGCCTGCCAGGAAGTCAGCCGCAAAGAAGGCCACGACCAAGGCGACGGCCGCGAAGAAGGCGCCTGCGAAGAAGGCGGCGGCAAAGAAGGCACCGGCTCGTAAGACCGCCACCAAGAAGGCCGCAAAGAAGGCAGCGGTCAAGAAGGCCGGTACAGCCGCCTCGCGCAGTGCTGCAGCGAAGAAGGCGGCCAAGACCCGTGCGGCGAAGAAGACCGTGCGCAAGGTGGCGGCCAGGAAAGCGGCACGTACCCGCGCCCGCAGCTGAGCGCATCGTTCAACGCGGCAACGTCCTCATCCACGCGGCCACTTCGGCTGCAGCTGCGTCGGCACGCGCCTGCAGCAGCAGATGTGGCCCCTCCAACGACACATGGCGGGCATCGGGCAACAGGGCCTGCAGCTCGGCCACGCTGGGCGGCCACAGCAGGCGGTCGTGGCACGCGTGCAGGCACAGCGTCGGCACCTGGATTGCTGGCAGCAATGCACGCACGTCGACCCGCAGGGTCGCTGCGGCGCGTTGCCGCAACGTGCTCGTCGGAGTCCTGGCCAACGCATCGCGCAGCATCGACGTGTGCCCGCGGGTGTACCACGGCCCCAGCAACAGGCGCGCCAGCAATGCCACGGGAGGCAGCGGCCAGGCCGGCGACAGCAGGGCTGCGCTGGCCGCCGGCAGTGGCACCGGCCGACGCGCAAAGGTCGCTGCAAGCACCAGTCCGCGCAGCCCGGTGGGATGGCGCGTGGCCAGTTCAACAGCCAACGGGCCCGAGAAAGACTCGGCGAGCAGGATGAAGGGACGACTGGGCAACTGCGACCACAGCCGTTGGGCAAGCGTGGCGTGATCCTGCGGTCCCTGCGCGGGCAGCGTGATCGCCTGCGTTGTCAGACCGTAAGCCTGGAGTGCCGACAGGAACGGGGGCGACAGCCTGCTGGAGCCATCCAGACCGGGCAGCATCAGCACGTGCTGCGGCGCGGCCGATGCAGGGAAACAGATCGGCGTTTCCTCGGTCCCGATTCCCATGCCACCTCCTTTGCTGGCAAGCATCACCCACATCGGCAGGCAACGGAACCCCTGCTCCGGCTGTCCTGCTGCTTTGCCGGCCAATGTTGGGCAATACTACCCGCTCTGCCGCGGGACGCGGCTACCCGGGAGAGCCGTTGATGCGATGGACCTGCGCGCTGGCCATGATGGCCATGATGCTGCCACTGAACAGCTCCGCCAGCGATGGTTGGATAAATGGGGATGGCAAGGCGTTGACGGAGACCGATGCCATAAAATCCAGCGGCGGCTTCGCGGCATCGCTGCTGGTCACTTCCGATGCCGACTGGCGGGCCAAGTGGGAGACCCCGCCGGAGACCACTCCCGGCTTCAACGAGGCCAACGAAGTCCACCTGGGCGGTGAGTTGTTCCTGCTGACATTCCTCTCCAACCCGCAACTGGACGAGAACCGCGTACCCAAGGTGCACTGCGATCTGCGCATGCTGCGCCCGGACGGCAGTACCAGTATCGACGAACGCGATGTTCCCTGTTTCACCGCCGCCCTGACCGGCCCGCCAAACCTGCTGTACATGACCAACCTGCACCTGAAGTTCGTCGCCGAGGCCGGTGATCCGAAAGGCACGTGGACTGCGCAGGTGGTGGTCCGGGATCTGCTGCGGAAGGTGAGCCTGCCGCTGCAGGCCCGCTTCGACGTCCGTTGAACCGGGGCATGCGGATGAAGATGCGGCGACTCCTGAGCTGGACCGGTCTTGCGCTTTGCGTGGTCTACCTGCTGTTGACCGCATGGCTGGTTCACGGCGCGCAGTCGGAGGGGGACCCGAAGGGTACCTATATCCTGATGGCGCTCCCCATCACCCTGCAGTCTGCCGCACTCGATGCCATCGGCGCAGGGGGCCTGCTGCGTGGCAAGCCCTGGTCGACCGCATATGCAGTGCTGGTTCCGCCAACACTGCTGTTGCTGTACGCAGCCGGCTGGCTGATCGAACGCTCAGCCCGCGGGCGCTAGCCCGCGGCATCGTTCCGGTGGGTGCATCGACGCCCTGCATGCGGGACATCGCAGGCAGGGCGCCATCCAGTATCCAGTTACAGGTCGCTTACGCCGCCCGCGCCGGCATGACCGGCATGCGCGGCCCCTGCTCCAGCTGGAATACCGCCACTGACGTGGTCAGTGCATGCGCCTGTTCTTCCAGCGCGCGGCTCGCGGCAGTGGCTTCTTCCACAAGCGCGGCGTTCTGCTGGGTCACCTGGTCCATCTGCACCACCACCTGGTTGACCTGCTCGATGCCGGCGGCCTGCTCCTTGCTGGCCGCTGCGATGTCGCTCATCAGCTGGGTGGTGCGCGAACTGGCCTGCGCCACGCGTGCGATCGCGGCTTCCGATTCAACGGTCACCGCCAGGCCACTCTTCACCTTGGAAGCGGCATCCTCGATCAGTTCCTTGATCTCCTTGGCGGCGACACCGGCACGCTGTGCGAGCGTGCGCACTTCGCTGGCGACCACGGCAAAGCCACGGCCCTGCTCGCCTGCACGCGCAGCTTCCACTGCGGCATTCAGCGCCAGGATGTTGGTCTGGAACGCGATGCCGTCGATCACCGTGGAGATTTCCGAGATGCGCGCCGAGGACTGATCGATTTCGCCCATCACCGATGCCATCTGTGCCATCGCCTGCTCGGTCTCGCGCACGGCGGCACCGGCGGCATGCGCTTCGCTGTCGGCCTGACGCGCCAGTTCGGCGTTCTGGCGTACGGTGGAGGTCAGCTCCTCCATCGACGCGGCCGCTTCTTCCAGATTCGCGGCCTGCTGCTCGGTGCGGCGCGACAGGTCGTTGTTGCCGGCGGCCAGTTCCTGGGCCGCGTTGTTGATGCTGTCGGCAGCCACCTGGATGCCGCGGACAATGCCGGTCAGCTGCGCGGTGGTGGTGTTGGCATCGTCGCGCATGCGCGCAAACACGCCGTCGTACTCGCCCTCCATGCGTGCGGTCAGGTCGCCATGCGAGATCGCGCGCAGCACGTCGGAAACATCGGCGATGCTGGCCTGCGAACTGGCCATCATGCCGTTGAGGTGCTCGACCATCGTCTGGAACTGGTACTGGAACGCAGCGGCATCGCCACGCATGCTGAAATCGCCGGCGCGTGCGGCGCGGGCCAGTTCATCGATCTGCGCGTTGATCGCCATCAGGCTCTGCTTCACCGCCGCCAGGGTGCGGGTCAGCGTGCCCTTCTCGCCCGGGTAGTCCGGCAGGTCGCGGCTGAGGTCACCCATGGCGTAACGCTGCATCACCTCGGCCATCAGCAGTTCCACCTGCACGTGCGACTCCACCAGGCTGTTGGTGGCCTGCACCATGCGGCCGAAATCACCGGGGAACGCACTGGCGTCCATGCGATAGCGGATTGCACCGGCCTCGTGCTGCTCGGCCATCTGCAACTGCGCGCCGATCGCCGCCTGCACACTCTGGCGCACGCTGGCCATCGCCTCGCCCAGCTGGGTCAGCTCGTCGCGGCCACCGAGGCGGAACTCCTGGTCCAGCTGTCCCTTGGACAGGCGCTCGGCCAGGTTCACCGCGCGCGCCAGCGGACCGGTCAGGCTGCGGCCGATCATCACCGAGGCACCGATGCCCACCAGCAGCGCGACGCCGCCCAGCACCAGCAGCTGCAGCAGGCTGCGCTCGCCCAGGCGGATCGCCTCGGCGGCAGCCTCACGGCTTTCCTTCTCCTCGAAGTCCACGCCATCGGACAGCGCCTTGTTCCAGCCGTTGGCGGCTTCCTGCACCGGACCCAGGGTCAGCGCCACGGCGCCCGGGTAGTCGCCCTGCTCCATCAGTTCGCTGGTCTGCTTGTTGAGCGGGCGCGCGATGGCACGCTTGGCCGCGATGGTTTCCGCGATGGCCTTGCCCTCCGCATCGCCTGGCAGTGCCTGGTAGGCGGTCCAGCTGGCCTCGTAGCGCTTGACCAGATCGGCAATGCGCTTCTCATCGCTGCCGCGGTCTTCGCCCTGGCGGATCAGCATCTCGCGCCGCACCACCATCATCTGGTTGTTGGCGTCGAGCATCTGCGACAACAGGCGCACCTTGGCCACGCTGACGTCGACCACCTGCTGCATCGCGCGCTTCTGCACGACGCTGGCGGTGGCGCCGGTGGCCACTACGGCGGCAACCAGCAGCAGCAACAGGCCAAAGCCCAGCCCAAGACGCCAGGCAACCCTGACGTTCCTCAAGTAGTTCATGGGGGTATCCAAAACGGGGGGATGTGGCCTTATCGGCGGCACGGCAGGCAATCTTGATCGCCGCCCATCGACGGCGTCGGCCACCGTTCACCTTGGTGAGCCCCCGTCCCAGCGACACCTGCCGCTGGCAACCGGCCGCAATGACATGCCTGCTCATGCGGGCATCAGATCCCTTTCACGGCGGCTCGGCGCCGCCTGCGGGCAAGGTGGCGGCGTACCTGCTGGAGATCCCAATGCGCTCATCTGTGTCTCGATCCACCCTGCTCGCAATCTCGCTGCTGGCGTCGCCGGCCTTCGCGCAGGCGCCGCCGCCCAACCTGCCCGCCCCCATTGCCGAGAAGGCTGGCCCGGACACCGCAGTGCGCTCCGCACTGCATGCCCAGGTGCTGCTGGATCGTGCGAACTTCTCTCCGGGCCAGATTGATGGTGAGGTAGGCAGCAACCAGCGGCGGGCGGTGTCAGGCTTCCAGACGGCACACGGCCTGACCGTAACGGGTGAGCTGGACGACGCCACCTGGAAGGCTCTGCAGGCCGATACGATCACGCCGCTGGTCAGCTACACGCTGACTGCTGAGGATGTCGCCGGCCCGTTCCAGCCGATACCGAAAGGACCCGCCGCCCAGGCCAAGCTGAAATCGCTGGGCTACAGCAGTGTGGAAGAAGCCCTGGGCGAGCGCTTCCACGCGTCCCCAGAGCTGATGAAGATGCTCAATCCCGGCGTGGATCTGACCAGGGCTGGCAGCCGCATCCAGGTCCCCAACATCGCCCCGGCCGCATTGCCGAAGGCCGCCAGGATCGTGGTCGACAAATCCGACTCCACGCTGCAGCTACTGGACGCGCAGGGCAAGCTGATCGCGCAGGTGCCGGTGTCATCCGGCAGCCAGCACGACCCGTTGCCGATCGGCGAATGGAAAATCCTGGGCGTGTACCGCGACCCGCCGTTCCACTACAACCCCAAGCTGTTCTGGGATGCCCGCAAGGGGGAAAAGAAAGCCACGCTGCCGCCCGGCCCGAACAATCCGGTCGGCCGGGTCTGGATCGATCTGTCCAAGCCGCATTACGGCTTGCATGGCACGCCTGAACCCGGCCACGTGGGCAAGACCGAGTCGCATGGCTGCGTACGCATGACCAATTGGGATGCACTGCGCGTGGCCGACGCAGTGGACACCTCGGTGCCTGTCGTGATGCAGGAGTGAGTCGATGCGTCTTTCGCAACTGATCGTGCTGGGTGTTCTGCTGGGATTGGGTGCAGGTTGGTGGCTGCACCGCGATATGGCTGAGCCGATGACCGACGCGCTGCCGGAAGCGCCATCGACGGTGGCCGCCGCGCCGGTGACGGAACCGGTAGCGCCAGGCGCAACAGCCCCACCCGCCTCCACCGCGCCGCCGGCCACCCAGGCTGCCGATGCACCGTCCGGCTTGCTGCTGCCGGTGCAGGGCATCCTGCCCTCGCAGCTGCGCGATACCTTCAGCGATGCACGCAGCGAGGGCCGCGTACACGATGCCATCGACATCTTGGCCGATGCAGGTACGCCGGTGCTGGCGGTGGCCGATGGCACGGTGGAGAAACTGTTCGACAGCGAGCGCGGTGGCCTGACGATCTACCAGTTCGAGCCCAGCGGGCATTGGTGCTACTACTACGCGCACCTGCAGCGCTACGCCGATGGCCTGGCCGAGAAGCAGGTGATCAAGCGCGGCGAGGTGATCGGCTACGTCGGCAGCACGGGCAACGCCAGCGCCGAGACCCCACACCTGCATTTCGAGGTGCATGTGCTGGGGCCGGAGAAGCAGTGGTGGAAGGGAGAGTCGATCAATCCCTATCCGCTGCTGAAGTCGGCAGCGATGATGCCCGGCGCTGCCAGCGTCGCAATGCCACAGTAAAGACGGCCAACGCAGCTCCTGGAATCATCAGCAACAGCGCCGCCAATTTCCAGAAGAAGAACGGCCACAGCCAAAGGTAGTCGAGGTCGGTCAGCTTCAGCACGTCCATCGGCGGCAGCAGGTCCACCGAGGCCGCACGGCCGGCCAACGCCGGATCGACCTCCAGCACGGTCAGCCGCAGCGAGGAACGGCCTCGCCGCAGTGCGTCACTGCGGCCGTAGCCGAAGTACGAGGCGGCGAACCGGTCTCGCTCGACCGATTCCAGTGCGCGGTGGATCTCCGGATCGGTCACCGCCGAGCGGCTGTCCGCACGGAACTCGGTGCGATCGGTTGGGGTTTCCGCGCGCAGGCGCAGCTCGGGATCGACCGCCGGATCGGCGCCGTCATCCGCATAACGCAGACGCAGTCGCAGCGGGTCGTCGATGAAGCGGTACACCGTGATCTCGGCGGTCGCGCCCGGCTGCAGCACCAGCGGCAGGGTCTGCGTGCGCGAAGCCAGGTAATTGGCGAGCGCGCCCAGCACCAGCACGATGCAGGCCAGCGTCCACAGGCTCCACAGCAGCCACAGAGTCACCCGTGCGACCGTCTCGCCCTTCATGCCGAAGTCTCCGTCATCGCTGCGTTGCCCTGCCGACTGTGCCGCCACAGTACCGAAAACGAAAAAGCCCCGCTTGCGCGGGGCTTTTCCTTCAGCAACACCAGGCATGACCCAGCGCTACCGGTCTCTCACTCAGGCAAACGGATCCTGCAGGACCATGGTGTGGTCGCGGTCCGGGCCAGTGGAAACGATGCTGATCGGGCAGCCGGCCAGTTCTTCCAGCGAACGCAGGTAGGCGCGTGCCGCCGGCGGCAGCTCGTCCCACTGGGTGATGCCGTGGGTGTTCTCGCTCCAGCCCGGGAACTCCAGGTACACCGGGGTGCACTCTTCCCAGCCCTGCGCATCCAGCGGAGCATATTCGGTGCGCTTGCCGTTGTATTCGTAGGCGATGCAGACCTTCAGCTTTTCCATGCCATCGAGCACGTCCAGCTTGGTGATGCACAGGCCGCTGATGCCGTTGATGGCCACGGCGCGCTTCAGCGCGACGATGTCCATCCAGCCGCAGCGACGCGGGCGGCCGGTCGATGCGCCATACTCGGCGCCACGGTCACGGATGCCCTGGCCGACTTCGTCGTCCAGTTCGGTCGGGAACGGGCCGCCGCCGACGCGGGTGGCGTAGGCCTTGGCGATGCCCAGCACGTAGTCGATCGAATCGGCGCCGACGCCGGAACCGGCCAGCGCACCACCGACGGTGGTGTTGGAGCTGGTGACATACGGGTAGGTACCGTGGTCGATGTCCAGCAGCGCACCCTGCGCGCCTTCAAACAGCACGCGCTTACCCTGCTTGCGCAGGTCGTGCAGGATGCCGGCCACGTCGGACTTCATCGGCTGCACGTACTCGCCGAAGGCCAGCGCCTCGTCGAAGGTCTTCTGGAAGTCGACCGCATCGGTGTTCAGATACTTGGTCAGCACGAAGTTGTGGTAATCCAGCGCGGTGCGCAGCAGTTCTTCCAGCTGCTTCGGGTAATGCAGGTCGGCGATGCGGATGCCGCGACGCGCCACCTTGTCTTCGTAGGCCGGGCCGATGCCACGGCCGGTGGTGCCGATCGCCTTGCCACCGGCAGCGCGTTCGCGCGCCTGGTCCAGGGCGATGTGGTACGGCATGATCAGCGGCGCGGCCGGGGAGATCTTCAGGCGCGAACGTACTTCCACGCCGGAGGCTTCCAGCTCGGCGATTTCCTTCTGCAGCGCGGCCGGCGAGATCACCACGCCGTTGCCGATCAGGCACAGCGCGTCGTCACGCAGGATGCCCGACGGGATCAGGTGCAGGACGGTCTTCTTGCCGTTGATGACCAGGGTGTGGCCGGCATTGTGGCCACCCTGGAAGCGCACGACGGCGCCGATTTCCTCAGTGAGCAGATCGACGATCTTGCCCTTGCCTTCATCGCCCCACTGGGCACCCAACACTACGACAGACTGACCCATGACGGGCTCCTCGATTTGTTGCGGCCATCGGGGCCGCGGACGGGTAAACCGTGGCGGGGCTGGCCAGCACCTGGAGGGCGGCTCCAGACGGGGAGCGGCCGGCGATGGAAGGCCCAGACACGGAAAAAGCCGAACGGGGAGGCCCGTCCGGCTTTTGTGCATTATCCGGGTTTCCGGGGTCCGCTGCCACCTTTCCGACGGACGGCTTCACCCACCGGTCAGGGGACCGAAATGGGGTCAGATCCCTTTCCTGCGGAAAGGGATCTG
>NZ_KV791385.1:0-28428 GCF_001807895.1 Stenotrophomonas sp. HMSC10F07 | reverse complement strand
CGGGCATGGCCCGGCGCTACCTGCGGCGCCCGGTTACGGTAGCGCCGGGCCATGCCCGGCGGATGCGTGGCGTGCCGCCCTGCACCAACCGCTCAGCCGCCAATGGCTATACTCGGGGCATGAAGATCCCCCATCGAAACGCCATCCTGATTCCGCTGGCAGCGGCCTCGCTGCTGCTCCTCGCCGCCTGCGGCAACAAGGGCCCGCTGGTACTGCCGCAGAAGCCGGTGCCGGTGGAAGAAGCCGTCGAACCCGCAGCCGAGCCCGCCACCGAGGCGACTCCGGTGGAAACCCAAGGAACCGCCACTCCGGCCACGACCGTGGACCCGGCTGCACCGACGACCCAGCCGGCACCCGCGCCAGCGAAGAAGGCGGGCAGCGGGAATGAGTAAGGCCGGTTCCAAGGCCTTGCGCTTCAGCAAGATGCATGGCGCGGGCAATGACTTCGTAGTGATCGACCTGCGTGACGGTACTGCGCCGCCCACGCCTGAACTGGCCGCGCGCCTGGCCGACCGCCACACCGGTGTCGGCTGCGATCAGATCCTGACCATCGAGGCGCCACGTGCGGAAGGCTCGGTGGCCTCGTACCGCATCTGGAACGCCGACGGTTCCAATTCCGAGCAGTGCGGCAATGGCGCGCGCTGCATCGCGGCCTGGCTGGTGCGCGAGGGCAGCGCGCAGGGCGATGCATTCGTCATCGACAGCCCGCTGGCCAGCCATGAGGTGAAGGTGCTGGGCGAAGGGCAGTTCGCGGTGACGATGGGCGTGCCTGCCTTCGAGCCGGCCAACGTGCCGCTGATGGGCTTCGCCCACCCGCGCGAGGAATACCTGCTGCCGCTGCAGGGCGAGAGCGTCCGCTTTGCTGCGGTGTCGATGGGCAACCCGCATGCGGTGATCGAAGTGGGCTTGATCGATGCCGCTCCGGTTGAACGCGTGGGTTCGCTGCTGCAGCAGCACGCGTCGTTCCCGCGCTCGGTGAACGTGGGCTTCGCCCAGGTGATGAGCCCGGCCCACGCCCGCCTGCGCGTGTTCGAGCGCGGTGTCGGCGAGACCCTGGCCTGCGGCAGCGGCGCCTGCGCCGCCGCCGTGACCCTGATGCAGCGCGGCCGCCTGCAGCGCGATGCGCGCATCAGCCTGCCCGGAGGTGACCTGCGCATCCAGTGGCCGGGCGATGGCCAGCCGGTGGTGATGGCGGGCCCGACCGCATTCGTCTTCGAAGGGGAGTGGATGGCATGACCGAAACCGTCGACAAGCTCGGGGCCCATGAAGTCGCCGCCTGGTTGCGGCGACATCCCGGCTTCCTCAAGCAGTTCCCGGACCTGGCCCTGACCCTGGTGGTGCCGCGCGATGACGGCCCGACCGCATCGCTGGCCAGCTACCAGCTGGAAGTGCTGCGCGAGAAGAACCGCGAGCTGGCACGACGGTTGGCCGATCTGGGCGCCACCGCCCAGGTCAATGAACGCCTTGCGGTGCGCACGCACCAGCTGACCCTGGCACTGATGAAGCAGGACAACGCGGCCGATACCCTGCGCGCGATGGCCGCATCGCTGCAGGAAGACTTCGCCGGCGACCTGGTGCGGCTGGTGGTGCATGCGCCGGTGGCCGGGCTGGAACAGGCCGACTGGCTGCAGGTGATTGCTGCCGATGATCCGCAACTGGGCCCGTTCCGCGATTGCCTGAACGACGGCGAGCCGATCTGCGGCCGCCTGCAGCCGGAAAAGAATGCCGTCCTGTACGGCGTGCGCAGCGAGGAAGTGCAGACCACCGCGCTGCTGCCGTTGCCGGGCGTCGGCCTGATCGCAGTCGGCAGCCACGACCCGAACCGCTTCTACCCGGGCATGGGCACGCTGTTCCTGCGCATGATGGGCGACGCCCTGGCCACTGGCCTGAAGCGCTTCCACGACTAAGCAGGACCGGACGACGATGAGCGCGGTACAGGCCTTCCTGCAGCATCTGCAGGTGGAGCGGCGGATGTCGGCGCATACGCTTGACGCCTACCGCCGCGACCTGGACGCGCTGTCGGCCTGGGCCGAGCCGCGTGGCGTGGCGGTGGAGGCGCTTGATGCCGATGCCTTGCGCCAGTTCGTTGCCGATGAACATCGCCGCGGCCTGTCGGCCAAGAGCCTGCAACGCCGCCTGTCGGCCTGCCGCAGCTTCTATGCCTGGCTGCTCAAGCACGGGCGCATCGAGGTCAGTCCGGCGGCGACACTGAAGGCGCCGCGTGCGCCGCGCCGGTTGCCGCAGGTGCTTGACGCCGACGAAGCCGTGCAGCTGGTCGAGCTGGAACCGGAAGGCGAGCTCGGCCGTCGCGACCGCGCGCTGCTGGAACTGTTCTATTCCTCCGGCCTGCGTCTGAGCGAAGTCTGTGCGCTGACCTGGCGCGACCTGGATTTCGACAGCGGGCTGGTCAACGTGCTGGGCAAGGGCAACCGCCAGCGCCGCGTGCCGTTCGGGCGGCCGGCACGCGAAGCGCTGCAGGCGTGGCGCGCGGAAAGTGGCGGTGGACCGGCCTCGCCGGTATTTCCCGGCCGCAACGGGCCGATCAGCCAACGCGCGGTGCAGATACGCATCCGCCATCTGGCGCAGCGCCAGGGCCTGTTCAAGCAGGTGCATCCGCACATGCTGCGGCACAGTTTCGCCAGCCACATCCTGGAATCCTCCGGCGACCTGCGTGGCGTGCAGGAACTGCTCGGCCATGCCGACATCGCCACCACGCAGATCTATACCCACCTCGATTTCCAGCACCTGGCCAAGGTCTATGACGCCGCGCATCCGCGCGCGAAGCGTCGACGCAGCACCGAGGGCAGCGGAGAAAGCTGAACGTTGCCCCTGCGTCAGCCGGTCGCGGGTGGCTTGAAGGGCGCAGCGCAGTCCCCACCTCTGGTTCTGTCACCCCGGAGGCATCATGGACCCCAGTCAGAACCCCAACGTTTTCCACGCCACCACCATCGTCTGCGTCCGTCGCGGCGAGCACGTGGCCATTGCCGGCGACGGCCAGGTCACGCTGGGCCACACCGTGATGAAGGGCAACGCGCGCAAGGTGCGCCGCCTTGGCCGCGACGGCCAGGTGCTGGCCGGCTTCGCCGGTGCCGCCGCCGATGCCTTCACCTTGTTCGAGCTGTTCGAGGCCAAGCTGGAAAAGCACGGCCAGCTGCAGCGCGCCGCGGTCGAGCTGGCCAAGGATTGGCGCACCGAGCGCCGCCTGGGCAAGCTCGAAGCCCTGCTGGCAGTGGCTGACAAGGAAACCTCGCTGATCATCAGCGGCACCGGTGATGTGATCGAGCCGGAGGACGGCATCATCGCCATCGGCTCCGGTGGTTCGTACGCCCTTTCGGCTGCGCGGGCGCTGATGGCGCACACCGAGCTGGATGCACGCACCATCGCCAGTGAAGCGATCGGCATTGCCGGCGACATCTGCATCTATACCAACCGCAACGTGGTGGTCGAGGAGCTGTGAGGGTCGTGCCGGCTGCTGGCCGGCAACCTCATGTCCCCCGCACGCGTGCCTGGTTGCCGGCCAGCGGCCGGCACTACCGACAATGAATCCGTGAGCACAACCATGCCGAAGATCGAAGTTTCCTCCGCCACCATGACCCCGCGCGAGATCGTGCAGGAACTGGACAGGCACATCGTGGGCCAGCACGACGCCAAGCGCGCCGTGGCCATCGCCCTGCGCAACCGCTGGCGTCGCATGCAGCTGCCGGCGGAGCTGCGCAATGAAGTGATGCCGAAGAACATCCTGATGATCGGCCCGACCGGTGTCGGCAAGACCGAGATCGCGCGCCGCCTGGCCACGCTGGCCAACGCACCGTTCGTGAAGGTCGAAGCCACCCGCTTCACCGAAGTGGGCTACGTCGGCAAGGACGTCGAGCAGATCATCCGTGACCTGGCCGACACCGCGGTCAAGCTCTATCGCGAACAGGCCAAGGTGCGCGTGCGTACCCAGGCCGAAGAACGCGCCGAAGACCGCATCCTCGATGCGCTGCTGCCGCGTCGTAGCGGCGGCATCGGTTTCGATCCTGAAGTCGCCCGCAACGAACCGTCGGCGCAGGACAACGAGACCCGCATCAAGTTCCGCAAGATGCTGCGCAACGGTGAGCTGGACGAGCGTGAGATCGAGCTTGACCTGGCGGCCAATGTCAGCATGGACATCATGACCCCGCCGGGCATGGAGGAAATGGGCCAGCAGCTGAAGTCGATGTTCGCCAACCTCGGCGGCGGCGCGAAGGCGCACAAGCGCACGCTGACCATCAAGGCTGCGCGCCCGCTGCTGATCGAGGAAGAAGCGGGCAAGCTGGTCAACGAGGATGACATCCGTACCGCCGCAATCGAGGCGTGCGAGCAGCACGGCATCGTCTTCATCGATGAGATCGACAAGGTCGCCAAGCGTGGTGACAACGTGGGCGGTGGCGACGTGTCCCGCGAAGGCGTGCAGCGCGACCTGCTGCCGCTGGTGGAAGGCTCCAACGTGTCCACCAAGTACGGCACGATCAAGACGGACCACATCCTGTTCATCGCGTCGGGCGCGTTCCACCTGGCCAAGCCCAGCGACCTGATTCCGGAGCTGCAGGGCCGTTTCCCGATCCGCGTGGAACTGGGTGCGCTGAGCAAGAATGACTTCGTGCGCATCCTGACCGAGCCGAAGGCCGCGCTGACCAAGCAGTACGAAGCGCTGCTGGCCACTGAAGGTGTCAAGGTCAGCTTCACCGCCGATGCCATCGAGCGCCTGGCCGAGATCGCCTTCCAGGTGAACGAGCGCCAGGAAAACATCGGCGCGCGCCGCCTGCATACGGTGTTGGAGCGCCTGCTGGATTCGCTCAGCTACGAGGCGCCGGACCGCGATGGCGAAACCCTGGCCATCGACAGCGCCTACGTCGATGCACACCTGGGTGAGCTGGTGCAGGACCCGGACCTGAGCCGCTACATCCTGTAACGCCCGATCCGGTCGGATCCCCTCGCCACGGCGAGGGCCCTGACGCCATCCGCTGCAACAGAAAAGGCCGCCGAAAGGCGGCTTTTTGCGTTGGCGCTCAGCGCGATTGCCGCGTGCGGTAGGCCTGCAGCACCTGGTCGATCACCGCACTGGTGCGGGCGGCGCTGATGCCGTCCGAGGGCGAGTGCCCGTTGCCGCGCAGTTCATCCACGAGAGAGGCGATCAACGGTTGCTGGATCGACGACGGGTTGGGAATGTCGAAGGTCTGCACACCCGCTTCGTTTTCCAGCACCACCGGAACATCCTCGAAGGTCGCAAAGCGCAGCTGGCCGCGGTCGCCGGTGATCTCGACCTCATCCTGGCGGCGGAACGCGCAGAAGCTCCATTGCGCGATGCCGTGCGCGCCCGTTCCAGTGCGGAAGCACATCGAAACGCTGTCCTCGGCGGCATAAGCGCCGGTCAACGAACTGGCCAGGCCGCGCACATCGCTCAGCGGACCCAATAGATGATCGAGCAGGTCCAGGGTGTGCGAGCCCAGATCGACGAACAGCCCGCCGCCGGAGATTGCGGGATTGGTCCGCCAGAAGTCCGGCGATGCGGCATTCACCGAATGCGGCCGATGCAGGGTGGCGCGAACGCTGCGCGGTGTACCGATCGCGCCGCTGTCCAGCAGCTGCTTCACCTGCGCGAATCGGGGCAGGGCGCGGCGGTAGTAGGCGACGAACACGGGCACGCCACGGCGTGCACTGGCTTCCAGGATGCGCTCGCATTCGGCGAGGTCCAGGGCCATGGGTTTCTCGATATAGACCGGCTTGCCCGCCGCAATCGCCTGCAATGCGTACTGCATGTGCGTGGAGGGCGGTGTTGCAACGTACACCGCGTTCACGTCCGGATCGCCGATCAGCGCGTCGGCATCCGTGTACCAGCGGGGCACCGCGTGGCGCCGCGCATAGTCTTCGGCCAATGCGGCATTGCGGCGCATGACCGCCGCCACCCGTGAGCCGGGTGTGCTGGCCAGGGCGGGGCCGCTCTTCTTCTCGGTGACGCTGCCGCAGCCGATGAAGCCCCACACCACGTTGTCCAGGATCATGGGTCTGTCCTCACAGTGGGGCTGCGGTGGCGGCAGTGAACCCGCTCATGCCTCGGGCAGCGGCTCGGGCACGGTGCCGGGAACGAACACGCCGTCCTTTACGTAGGCGGCCAGGGTCATGTCCAGTGCGAGCATGCCATCGCGCTTGAGGTCCATCAGTTCCGGTTCGACCATCGCACCGTGCAGTACGCCCAGCACGGTGGCGTGCAGCATGCGTGCGGCGATCTTCGGGTCTGCACCCTCGCGCAGCTGGCCCAGGTCCTTTGCCCGGCGCAGGGCACGTTCCATCCGCTCCAGTCCATCGCGGAAACCGGCCTGCTGCAGTTCGGTCAGCACCTTGGTGTCGGCCGAGGCATCGCTGCGCAGCATGATCTCCATGGTCTTGCGCAGTCGCTCGTCCTCGGACAGTTCGATGAACGAGTGGATCATCACCGCGCGCAGGTCGTGCACCGGCGTGTCGCGCTGGTCGGTCGAGGTGCGCTCCAGCTCCTGCATGAAAGGCAGATGCACGCGTTCGACGATCGCGGCCAGCACCTCGCTCTTGTTCTTGAAGTGCCAGTAGACCGCACCGCGGGTATAGCCGGCGCGGGCACCGATCATCTCCAGCGTGGTACGGGCCACGCCGTGTTCATGGAAGCAGGCTTCGGCGGCGTCAAGGATGCCTTCCCGGGTTGCCTGGGTGTCCTCTTTGGTCTTGCGGGCCATGGATGGGTACGAGTGCGGGTGAAACGTGGCTGAATTGTACCGGTTTACAAACAAACAAGCATGTATGTATATTTCGCTCCCATCATTCCCGTCGTGTGCGTGGCAGGCCGGTCCGGTTACCACTCCCCGCTGGTGAGCGTTGCCTGCTGGCGCTTTCGGCCTGTATCAGCGCGATTTGAGATTCCTTCCCCTAAGAGCCTTTCCGTCATGTTGCTGAGCCGAATCCGACCCTTTGCACTGTCGCTGGCGATCGCCGCGACCGTGGCTGCCTGCGGCGGCCAACCCCAGGCCCCCGAGCAGGGCCCGGGTGACGTCACTGTGGTCACGCTGAAGTCCGAGACCGTGGGCCTGACCCGCGAACTGCCGGGCCGTACCAACGCCTACCTGGTCGCCGAAGTGCGCCCGCAGGTCAATGGCATCGTTGCCAAGCGCCTGTTCACCGAAGGTGGCATGGTCAAGGCCGGCGAGCCGCTGTACCAGATCGAGGACGCCAGCTACCGCGCCCAGGCCAACAGTGCCCGCGCCCAGCTGGCCCGCGCCGAGGCCACCGCCAACGCCGCCCGGCTGAGCGCCAAGCGCATCACCGAGCTGGCCAAGGTCGATGCGGTCAGCCAGCAGGACCTGGAAAATGCCGTGGCCGCGCAGAAGCAGGCCGAGGCGGATGTCGGCGCCGCGAAGGCATCGCTGGATGCGGCCAACGTCACCCTGGGCTACGCCCGCATCACCGCGCCGATCAGCGGCCGCATCGGCAAGTCCAGCGTCACCCAGGGTGCGCTGGTCAGCGCCGGCCAGGCCAATGCACTGGCCACCGTGCAGCAGCTGGACCCGATCTATGTCGACCTGACCCAGTCTTCGGCCGAGCTGCTGCAGCTGCGCCGCGAACTGGCCGCCGGCCGCCTGCAGGACAACCAGACCCTACCGGTCAGCATCCTGATGGAAGACGGCAGCACCTTCGAGCACAAGGGTACGCTGGAGTTCTCCGAAGTCAGCGTCGATCCGACCACCGGCAGCTTCGGCCTGCGCGTGAAGGTGGACAACCCGGACGGCCTGCTGATGCCGGGCATGTACGTGCGTGCGGTGATCGGCGGCGGCGTGCGCAGTGATGCAGTGCTGGTGCCGATGCAGGGCATCGCCCGCGATCCGAAGGGCGACACCACGGCGATGGTGGTCGGCAAGGACAACAAGGTCGAAGTGCGCCCGGTCAAGGTCAGTCGCACGGTCGGCGACAAGTGGCTGGTCGAGGACGGCCTGAAGGCCGGTGACAAAGTCATCGTCGAAGGCCTGCAGAAGATCGGCCCCGGCATGCCAGTCAAGGCCACCGAAAAGGGCGACGCACCGGCCAAGCCGGCGGCCGGTGCCCAGCCTGCCGCCCCGGCCGGCGACGCGAAGTAAGCGGAGAACCCCATGGCACGCTTTTTCATCGATCGACCCATCTTCGCGTGGGTGATCGCCATCATCATCATGCTCGCCGGCGGCCTGGCCCTGTTCAAGCTGCCGGTCTCGATGTACCCCAACGTCGCACCGCCGGCGGTGGAAATCAGCGCCACTTACCCGGGTGCATCGGCCAAGGTGGTCGAAGACTCGGTGACGCAGATCATCGAGCAGAACATGAAGGGCCTTGATGGCCTGATCTACTTCTCCTCCAACAGCTCGTCCAACGGCCAGGCCACCATCACCCTGACCTTCGAGAGCGGCACCAACCCGGACATCGCCCAGGTGCAGGTGCAGAACAAGCTGCAGCTGGCCATGCCGCTGCTGCCGCAGGAAGTGCAGCGGCAGGGCATCAACGTGGCCAAGTCCAGCTCGGGCTTCCTGAACGTCATCGCGTTCGTGTCCGAGAACGGCAGCATGGACGCCAACGACATCGCCGACTACGTCGGTTCCAATGTCGTCGACCGCCTCAGCCGCGTGCCGGGCGTGGGCAACATCCAGGTATTCGGTGGCAAGTACGCCATGCGCATCTGGCTGGACCCGAACAAGCTGCATACCTATGGCCTGTCCGTCGCGGAAGTGACTGCGGCGATCAAGGCGCAGAATGCCCAGGTGGCGATCGGCCAGCTCGGCGGTGCGCCGTCGGTGAAGGGCCAGCAGCTCAACGCCACCATCAACGCGCAGTCGCGCCTGCAGACCCCGGAACAGTTCCGCAACATCATCGTGCGCGGCGCGCAGGACGGTGCCGAGTTGCGCCTGGGTGATGTCGCCCGCGTCGAACTGGGTGCCGAGTCCTACGACTTCGTCACCCGCTACAACGGCCAGCCGGCCAGCGGCCTGGCGGTCACCCTGGCCACCGGCGCCAATGCGCTGGATACCGCTGCCGGCGTGGATGCTGCGCTGGACGACATGAAGAGCTTCTTCCCGGCCGGGCTGAAGGCCGAGATCCCGTACGACACCACGCCGTTCGTGCGCGTGTCGATCAAGGGCGTGGTGCAGACCCTGCTCGAAGCGATCGTGCTGGTGTTCGTGGTGATGTACCTGTTCCTGCAGAACTTCCGTGCCACCCTGATCCCGACCATCGCCGTGCCGGTGGTGCTGCTGGGTACCTTCGGCGTGCTGGCGATGCTGGGCTTCTCGGTGAACATGCTGACCATGTTCGCGATGGTACTGGCGATCGGCCTGCTGGTGGACGATGCCATCGTGGTGGTGGAGAACGTCGAGCGCATCATGTCCGAGGAAGGACTGTCGCCGCTTGAAGCGACCCGCAAGTCGATGGGCCAGATCACCGGTGCGCTGGTGGGTATCGGCCTGGTGCTGTCGGCGGTGTTCGTGCCGATGGCCTTCATGAGCGGATCCACCGGCGTGATCTACCGGCAGTTCTCGGCCACGATTGTCTCTGCAATGGCGTTGTCCGTACTGGTGGCGATCGTGCTGACCCCGGCACTGTGCGCGACCATGCTCAAGCCGCTGAAGAAAGGCGAGCATCATGTTGCCCACCGCGGCCTGGCCGGTCGCTTCTTCAACGGTTTCAACCGTGGCTTCGACCGCACCAGCGAAAGTTACCAGCGTGGTGTGCGCGGCATCATCCATCGTCCGTGGCGCTTCATGGGCATCGTGGCGGCACTGTTCGTGCTGATGGGCGTGCTGTTCGTGCGCCTGCCCAGCTCGTTCCTGCCCAACGAAGACCAGGGCGTGCTGATGGCGCTGGTGCAGGCCCCGGTCGGCGCCACCCAGGAGCGCACGCTGGAATCGATCGCGGCATTGGAGAACCACTTCCTGCAGAACGAAAAGGATGCGGTGGATTCGGTGTTCTCCGTGCAGGGCTTCAGCTTCGCCGGCATGGGCCAGAACGCCGGCATGGCGTTCGTCAAGCTGAAGGACTGGAGCGAGCGTGACGCCAACAATGGCGTGATGCCGATCACCGGTCGTGCGATGGCAGCCCTGGGACAGATCAAGGATGCTTTCATCTTCGCCTTCCCGCCGCCGGCCATTCCGGAACTGGGTACCGCCTCGGGCTACACCTTCTTCCTCAAGGACAACAGTGGCCAGGGCCACGAGGCACTGGTGGCCGCGCGCAACCAGCTGCTCGGCCTGGCAGCCGGCAGCAAGAAGCTGGCCAACGTGCGCCCGAACGGCCAGGAAGACACGCCGCAGTTCCGCATCGACATCGACGCGGCCAAGGCGACCTCGCTGGGGCTGTCGATCGACCAGATCAACGGCACGCTGGCCGCTGCCTGGGGCAGCTCGTACATCGACGATTTCGTCGATCGTGGCCGCGTCAAGCGCGTGTTCGTGCAGGCCGACCAGCCGTTCCGCATGGTCCCGGAGGACTTCGACCTCTGGTCCGTGAAGAACGACAAGGGCGAGATGGTGCCGTTCAGCGCGTTCGCCACCAAGCACTGGGATTACGGTTCGCCGCGCCTGGAGCGCTACAACGGTGTGTCGGCGATGGAAATCCAGGGCGAACCGGCCCCGGGTGTTGCCTCCGGCGATGCCATGGCCGAGATCGAGCAACTGGCCAAGCAGCTGCCCGCAGGCTTCGGCATCGAGTGGACGGCGATGTCCTACCAGGAACGCCAGGCGGGCTCGCAGACGCCGTTGCTGTACACGCTGTCGCTGATGATCGTGTTCCTGTGCCTGGCCGCGATGTACGAAAGCTGGAGCGTGCCGACGGCGGTGTTGCTGGCGGCCCCGCTGGGTATCCTCGGCGCAGTGCTGGCCAATACCTTCAAGGGCCTGGAGCGCGACATCTATTTCCAGGTGGCGATGCTGACCACGGTAGGCCTGACCAGCAAGAACGCGATCCTGATCGTCGAGTTCGCCAAGGAAAACCTGGAGAAGGGCGCAGGCCTGATCGAGGCGATCATGCATGCCGTGCGCGACCGCCTGCGCCCGATCGTGATGACCTCGCTGGCGTTCGGCATGGGCGTGGTGCCGCTGGCGATCTCCACCGGTGCCGGTTCCGGCGCCAAGCAGGCGATCGGCACCGGCGTGCTCGGCGGCATGATCGTCGGCACCGTGCTCGGCGTGTTCTTCGTACCGCTGTTCTTCGTAGTGGTGCAGCGCGTGTTCAAGCGCAAATCCGCCGAGTGATGAAATCCGGCAGCGCCGGGCCATGCCCGGCGGATGCCTCACCGCGTAGCCGCCGGGCATGGCCCGGCGCTACCACCGTGACCCCCAAGGTGTCGCCATGAAATTCTCTTCTCTTGCTGTATCCCTGGCCGCCGCGCTCGCGCTGGCCGGCTGCTCCACTCTGGTGCCGAAGAACACCGCCGTCGCTCCGGCAATTCCGGCGCAGTGGCCGGCCGAGGCTGTACAGGGCCAGGTGGCCGATGTCGCCGCCGTCGGCTGGCGCGACTTCTTCACCGATGCGCGCCTGCAGCAGGTGATCGAGCAGTCGCTGCAGAACAACCGCGACCTGCGCGTGGCTGTGCTCAACGTTGAACGCGCGCGCGGCCAGTACCGCGTACAGCGCGCCGACCGCGTGCCCGGCGTGGCCGTCACCGGCCAGATGCAGCGCCAAGGCACCGACGCTGGCGTCACCGAGCAGTTCACCGCCGGTGTCGGCGTGGCCGAGTTCGAGCTGGACCTGTTCGGCCGCGTGCGCAACCTGAGCGAAGCGGCACTGCAGCAGTACTTTGCCGTAGCTGCCAATCGTCGCAACGCGCAGCTGAGCCTGGTGGCCGAGACAGCGACGGCGTGGCTGACCTACGGTGCCGATGCCCAGCAGCTGAAGATTGCCGAGGCCACGCTGAGGACCTACGAGGATTCGCTGCGCCTGGCCGAGGCCCGCCACGAGCGCGGTGGCAGCTCGGCGCTGGAGCTGACCCAGACCCGCACGCTGGTGGAAACCGCGCGTACCGACGCCGCGCGCCTGCGCGGCCAGCTGGCCCAGGACCGCAACGCGCTGGCCCTGCTGGCCGGTGGCCAGCTGGACCCGGCACTGCTGCCGGACAGCATCGAACCGCAGTTGCTGGCACTGGCGCCTCCGCCGGCCGGCCTGCCCAGCGATGTGCTGCTGCAGCGCCCGGACATCATGGCCGCCGAACACCAGCTGCTGGCCGCCAATGCCAACATCGGCGCGGCACGTGCTGCGTTCTTCCCGAGCATCTCGCTGACCGGCAGCATTGGCAGTGGCTCCAGCGAATTGTCCAGCCTGTTCGACAGCGGCACTCGCGTATGGAGTTTCCTGCCGAAGATCACCCTGCCGATCTTCCAGGGCGGCAAGCTGCGCGCCAACCTGGCCGTCGCCAACGCTGATCGTGATATCGCACTGGCGCAGTACGAGAAGTCGATCCAGGTGGGCTTCCGCGAAACCGCCGATGCGCTGGCATTGAATGTCAGCCTGGATGAACAGGTCAGTTCACAGCAGCGCCTGGTGGAAGCGGCCGAACAGGCCAACCGCCTGTCGCAGGCACGTTACGATGCCGGCCTGGACAGCTTCGTGACCCTGCTGGACGCACGACGTACTGCCTACAACGCGCAGCAGACCCAGTTGCAGGCGCAGCTGGCCCAGCAGGCCAACCGCATCACCCTGTACAAGGTGCTGGGCGGCGGCTGGCACGAGCGCAGCTGAGCAGCAATTCGATACCGGTAGCGCCGGGCCGCGCCCGGCGGCTTTTCGTTCCTGCATGCCTGACGTCTGGGCGGACCGCACTTCGTGCTCGCCGGGCATGGTCGGGCGCTACCGCATTGGCCAACGGGACCATGCAAACGGATATTCATCGAGATGCAGGGTCAACCCTGCTCGGATGGGGTTGCCCAGGATGTACAACGCATGGCGCCTCAAGGCTTCCTCGCTGCGTACCGCGTGATCGAAATAGCTCGGCTGCCACAAAGGCGTCTGTATGCCGGACTGCTGCCCCAGCAACCGGCTGCTGCGGGATTTCACCGTTCCCATCATGCGCGCCAGTGATCCGTCGCGCAGCTGCATCAGCCAATGCAGATGGTCAGGCATGACGACCCAAGCAAAGGACCGACTGAGGCCCATGCGTTCAACATACCTCAATGCATCCACAAGACACGTTGCACAACGTGGATCTTCAAAGACCGGGCGCCGGTGGCGTACGACCGTGGTGAGGACGTAGTAGCCCCCGATACGGGAGTGGCGGCCACGTTCCAGGTGACGGCTGGACATGGCGCCAGTCTGCACTGATGGGATGTCCGCCGTTATCAGCCGACGGCGATGGCCCATGTGGGATTCTTCCGGGTACCGCGCTCGCCGGGCATGGCCCGGCGCTACCGTCAGATCGCTTCATCGTCGCGCCGCGCCGCATGGCAGGCGCGGACGCGCGCCAGCGCATCGCCTGCTTCGCGGGCCATCTGCTCGTACTCGGCACGGATCTCTTCCAGGCGCGCTTCGTCCAGTTCTTCCAGATCCAGCAGTTCGTTGTTGGCTTCGGCCGTCGCCCGGATCAGCTCGTCCAGCTTGATCTGCATCGCGGCAGTGTCGGCGTTCTGCGTGTGCTGGATCAGGAACACCATCAGGAAGGTGATGATGGTGGTGCCGGTATTGATCACCAGCTGCCAGGTGTCGTTGAAACCGAACACCGGGCCGGTGATGCCCCAGATCACCACAATCGCCACCGCAGCCAGGAAGGTCCACGGTGAGCCGGTGGCTGTCGCGGCCTTCTTGGCGATCGTATTGAACAGGTTGCGTGCTTTCATCTTCGTCTTCCCACTCAGGTGACGAGGATGATCGGCAGGCGCTCGTGCAGGCGCTGTGCAGCTCAGGCGCGCAGGCGCGGTGCGTCCTGCAGCCGGACCGGGCTGGTCTGGTAGACGTGCTGCCAGCAGCGGTCGACGAATTCGCGGGCCTGGGCTTCGCTCAGCCGCGGCATGATCTGCAGTGCGTACTGGGTCTGGAACATCTCGTCGCGCTGTGCATTGCTGGCGCGTGGCTGGGTGATCAGCGAATCGCAGGCGAACTTGATCCACGGCACGTACGAGCCGAACGAGTTGTGCGGCAGTGCGCCTTCGGCATGCTGGCGGCGCCAGTGGTCAAGCTCGGCGTCTACGTTGATGACCGGAGGAATGGTGGGGACTTCAGCGTGCATGACAATCCAGTTCGGTTGAGTGGAAAGGGAGTGGGGGTTCATCGGAGTGTGGCGTATGTGGCGGTGCATGCCGCGTCAGCGGGATGTGGAGCCGGCGTGGCGATTGCCGATCAATTGCGCATGCTCGACCGCACCGAGGTCCTCGGCCATGTCGGCCATCGCATTGCACAGGCGCTCCTGGTCGAGCGGATGGTTGCGCACCAGTTCCAGCTGCAGGCCCTGGTAGGCGGTCCAGAACCTGGCGCCGCGCTGGTGCAGCGCGTACTGCTGCTGCAGGCGCTCGCGGATGGCATCGAGGATCGGGTCGGGCGGGGGACGTACGGCGTGCGCGCACATGGCTGGCTCCGCCGGGGAAAGGGACCCCGGTAACCCCACCCTAGGCGCCTCGGCCGGGTGGAGTGTTACCGCAGTGTATGCACGCAGCGCAGCTGACTGTGCACGGGTTCACGGCATCGGCCGCAAACGCTGCGGGCACTGGAACGTGCCCGCGCTGAAGCGTTCATTAAACGGGTTCAACGACACGTTGCACGGTGCTCATTCGCCGATGTCTTCGTTCCAGATCTCCGGATGCTGCGCAATGAAGCCACCCAGCAGGTCAACGCATTCCTGGTTGTCGAGGTCGATCACGTTGACGCCGTTCTCGCGCAGCCAGTCGATGCCGCCCTGGAACGTGCGCGATTCGCCCACCACCACGGTGCCGATGTTGAACTGGCGCACCAGGCCCGAGCAGTACCAGCACGGCGCCAGGGTGGTGACCATGATGGTGTCCTGGTAGCGGCGCTGGCGGCCGGCCTTGCGGAAGGCGTCGGTTTCGCCGTGCACCGATGGGTCGCCTTCCTGCACGCGGCGGTTGTGGCCGCAGCCGAGCAGGCGGCCGTCGTTGTGGTACAGCGCCGCGCCGATCGGCACGCCGCCCTCGGCCAGGCCCTGGCGGGCTTCGGCGATGGCGGTCTGCAGCAGGGCCTGGTAGTCGGGCGTGGTGATCATGCGGGGGCTCCGGTCAGTCGTGGCCCGCCATGATACGGGCAGGGGGTGCCGCTGGCCCCCGGCGGTGCGATAATCGGGGCCATGAGCGAATCCCCCTACAAAGCCGGTACCACCCATTTCGGGTTCCGCGACGTCGCCGCCAAGGACAAGCAGAAGCTGGTCGGCCAGGTGTTCACCTCGGTCGCGCGCAACTACGACCTGATGAACGACCTGATGAGCCTGGGCGTGCACCGGGCGTGGAAGCGCTACTACGTGGCGACCGCGCAGGTGAAGCCGGGCGACCGCGTGCTCGATCTGGCCGGCGGCACCGGCGACATCGCCGCCCTGCTGAAGGAACGCGTCGGCGCCGAGGGCTCGGTGGTGCTGGGCGACATCAACGCCGGCATGCTGTCGGTCGGCCGCGACCGCCTGACCAACCGCGGCCTGGTGCTTGGCCTGGACTACGTGCAGTGCAACGCCGAAGCCCTGCCGTTCCCGGACAACAGCTTCGACCTGGTCACCATTGCCTTCGGCCTGCGCAACGTGACCGACAAGGACGCCGGCCTGCGCGAGATGTACCGCGTGCTGAAGGTGGGCGGCCAGGCCCGCGTGCTGGAGTTCTCCGAAGTCACTGCCGACTGGTTCAAGCCGATCTACGACTTCCACTCGTTCAAGATCCTGCCCAGGCTGGGCAAGTTGTTCGCCAACGATTCGGACAGCTACCAGTACCTGGCCGAGAGCATCCGCAAGCATCCGCCGCAGGACGAACTGAAGGCGATGATGGGGCAGGCCGGCTTCGAGCGCTGCCACTACAAGAACCTGACCGGCGGCATCGTCTCGATCCACTCCGGCTACAAGCTGTAGAGCCCTGCTCTGGTGGGTGCCAACCTTGGTTGGTACTCGCCGGCCGCGAGCGATGAAAGATCCGTGCCAACCAAGGTTGGCACCTACCTGTGGATGCCAACCTTGGTTGGCATGCGCCGGAGGCGCAGGATCGGCCCGGCCCGCCATTACCCCGCACCGCGCAACGCCTGCCGGGCCCGAGGGAGGTACCATTGGGGTTTGATCCCCGTAACGGTCCCGATTCATGCGTAATCCGCTGATGCTCCTTCCGCTGGCCGTGGCCCTGGCCGCCGGCTGCTCCCAGGAGGCGGCCGCGCCCGCCGCCGCCCCGACTGCCGCAAAGGCCCCTGCCGCCCCCGTGAACGCCGAGAACCGCAGCCACGACGAGAGCTCGTACGCCGAGCCGGACAAGGTCGTCATCAAGGACATCGCGCTGGATCTGAAGCTGGACTTCGACCAGAAGCAGATCGGCGGTACCGCCACCTACACCCTGGAATGGAAACAGAAGGACGCCAGGCAGCTGGTGCTCGACACCCGCGAGCTGACCGTGTCCAAGGTCGAGGCCGTTGCCGCCGACGGCGCGCGCAGCCCGCTGAAGTTCGAGCTGGCCCCGGCCGACAAGGTGTTCGGCAGCAAGCTGACCATCGAGGCTGCGGAGCAGCCGGCCAAGGTGGAAGTGACCTACCACACCGCACCGACCGCCTCGGGCCTGCAGTGGCTGGCGCCGTCGATGACCGAGGGCAAGAAGCTGCCCTTCATGTTCAGCCAGTCGCAGGCCATCCATGCCCGTTCCTGGGTGCCGCTGCAGGATACCCCGAGCGTGCGCTTCACCTACAGCGCGCACGTGGTCTCGCGCCCGGACGTGATGGTGCTGATGAGCGCCGACAATGATCCGAAGGCCGCGCGTGATGGTGACTACACCTTCAAGATGCCGCAGCCGATTCCGTCCTACCTGCTGGCCATCGCCGCCGGCGACCTGGTGTTCGAGCCGATCTCCGGCCGCTCCGGCGTCTGGGCCGAGCCGACCATGGTCAACAAGGCCGCCAAGGAATTCGAAGACACCGAGAAGATGATCGGTGCCGCCGAGAAGCTGTACGGCGAATACCGCTGGGGCCGCTACGACATGCTGGTGCTGCCGCCCTCGTTCCCGTTCGGTGGAATGGAGAACCCGCGCCTGACCTTCGCCACCCCGACCGTGATCGTCGGCGACAAGTCGCTGGTCTCGCTGGTCGCCCACGAACTGGCGCACAGCTGGTCGGGCAACCTGGTGACCAACGCCAGCTGGAAGGACATCTGGCTCAATGAAGGCTTCACCACCTACGTCCAGGGCCGCATCACCGAAGCTCTGTACGGCAAGGAGATGGCCGAGATGGAGAAGCAGATCGACCAGACCGACCTGCTGGCCGAAGTGAAGGACATGAGCCCGGCCGACCAAGCGCTGGCGCTGCCGCCGCTGAACGAGCGTGATCCCGACGAGGCCCTCAGCCAGGTGGCCTACGTCAAGGGTTCGTGGTTCCTGGAGTTCCTGGAACAGCGCTTCGGCCGCGAGACCTTCGATCCGTTCCTGCGTGGCTGGTTCGACGACCATGCTTTCCAGAGCGCGAACACCGACCAGTTCGTCGACTACATGAAGAAGAACCTGCTGCCGAAGAATCCGTCGGCAGTGACCGAGGCCGAACTGAAGGCATGGCTGGACGAGCCGGGTATCCCGGCGTTCGCGGCCAAGGCGCAGTCGCGCAACTTCAGCAGCGTCGATACCGCGCGCATCGCCTTCGCCAGCGCCGGCACCGTGCCGAGCAGCCAGGTCATCGCCGACTGGAGCACGCAGGAATGGGTGCGCTTCATCGACGGCCTGGGTGCGACCCAGCCGCTGGACAAGCTGGCCACGCTGGACAGGGCCTTCCACTTCACTGGCACCCCGAATGGCGAGATCGCCATGCGCTGGTACCCGCTGGCGATCCGCAGCGGCTACGAACAGGCCAATGAAGGCGCGGCTGCATTCATCGAGCGCGTCGGCCGTCGCAAGCTGATCCTGCCGATCTACGCCGAACTGGTGAAGACCCCGAAGGGGCTGGAGCTGGCCAAGCAGGCCTTCGAAAAGGCCAAGCCGGGCTACCACCCGATCACCACCGCCTCGGTGCAGGACATGCTGGCCAAGGCTGAAGCCAAGTAAGCAGAAGCGCCGGGCATCCCCCGGCGCTTTCTTTTGTAGAGTCGAGCCATGCTCGACTGGCTTTTCAACAGCAGTCGAGCATGGCTCGACTCTACAGAAAAGCGAAAACACCAAGGACCTCCGCCATGAAACGACTGATCCTGCTCACCGCCTGCACCCTGGCGCTGGCCGCCTGCAGCAACCCCGAGGAAGAACGCAAGGCGCAGGAAGCCGCCGCAGCCGCCGTGCAGGCGCAGAAGGAGGCCAAGGCCGAAGACGTGGCCAAGCAGTACGACATGGCCGTGGCCGCGCAGGACTGGGAGCGCGCGCGCCTGCACGGCGCCTCGCTGCTGGACCAGTACAAGGACACCGCCGCCGCCGAGCGCATCGCCGCGGGCTTCGATGAGGTCAAGGCCAAGGGCGATGCCGCGCGCGACCTGCGGCGCATGCAGGCGCTGTGGCAGTACAACCAGATCCCGGTGGGCAGCAAGGGCAACCAGGTTTCGGCGCAGATCTACAGCAAGGAACGGGTGGACGTGGATGGCAGCGGCGCCAAGCCGGTGCAGCTGGTGTTCCGCGATCATCCGGAGTGGAAGCGGCATGCCTACCTGGTGCTGCAGGCCGGCGATTTCCGGTGCCCGCAGTGCACGGTGAAAGTGACCGTGGACGACGGCAAGCCGGTGTCGATGGCCGCGTGGCGCCCGAAGACCGATGAAGCCATCGCCCTGTTCATCACCGATCAGAAAGCGCTGTGGAGACTGGCGCGCAAGGGCAAGTCGATCAGCATCGAGTTCCCGGTCAAGGCCGGCGGCACCCGTACGGCGGTGTTCGAGACCGGCGGCGTCGACGCCAGCCGCATGCCGCAGTGGTGGCAGTGATGGTCGCGACGGGCAGCGCGGTGCACGCGTTGTCCGCGATCCGGCACTGGGTGTTCGACATGGACGGCACGCTGACTGTGGCCGTGCATGATTTCGCCGCGATCCGCCGCGCATTGCAGATCACGGCCGAGGAAGACATCCTCGACCATATCGCGGCGTTGCCGGATGCACCGGCGCAGGCCAAGCGTGAGTGGTTGCTGGATCACGAGCGCGCGCTGGCCGAGGACGCGCTGCCGGCGCCGGGTGCGGTGAAGCTGCTGCGCGCGCTGGCGGCGGCTGGCTGCCGGCTGGGCATCCTGACCCGCAATGACCATGCGCTGGCGAAGCTGACGCTGGAGGCGATCGGGGTCGGGGCGTTGTTCGACGATGCCGACATCATTGGTCGCGATGAAGCGGTGCCCAAGCCCTCGCCGGAGGGCCTGCAGCAGCATCTGCGGCGATGGGGCATCGGGCCTGCGCAGGCGGTGATGGTGGGTGACCACGCCTACGACCTGGAGTGCGGCCGTGCGGCCGGCACGCATACCGTGCTGGTCAACCTGCCAGAGAACCCTTGGCCGGGCCGCGCCGACTGGCATTTCGCCGATTGCCGCGCGCTGCTGGCCGCCTGGCAGGCCGCATGACCGTGTAGAGCCGAGCCCACGCTCGGCTGCCCTGCGGTCAGATCGTGTTGGCGCGCGCAAGCCGAGCATGGCTCGGCTCTACAGAGAGCAGGCCACGTGTCGGTCGGAGGTTCCGGTAGTGCCGGCCGCTGGCCGGCAGTGTCGACCAAGGTCGACACCCACCGATCAGATGTGCGGGCAGTTCGGTTACGCGCCCAGCGCGTAACCGAACTGCTGCTTGAACTGCTCGTTGAACTCATCGAAGGTGAAACGCTGGTTCTGCGTGCCCGGATGCTCGACCTTCAGTGCGCCCATCAGGTTGCCCATGCGGCCGATGGTCAGCCAGTCGTAGCCCTTCTGGATGCCGTAGATCAGGCCTGCGCGGAAGGCGTCGCCACAGCCGGTCGGGTCGACCACGCGGCGCTCGTGCGCCGGCGGGATGTCGTAGCTCTTTTCCGGAGTGTGGATGACCGCGCCCTTCGGGCCACGGGTGGTGATGTAGGCCTTGACCCGGCTGACGATCTCCTTCTCGTCCCAGCCGGTGCGCTCCTGCAGCAGGTTCGACTCGTAGTCGTTCACCACCACGTAGTCGGCCTGCTCGATGAAGGCGCGCAGTTCCGGGCCGTTGAACAGCGGCATGGCCTGACCCGGGTCGAAGATGAACGGGATGCCGTCTTCGTGGAATTCCTGCGCGTTCTGGATCATGCCTTCGCGGCCGTCCGGGCCGACCAGGCCCAGGGTGACGCCCGGCACCCCACGCACGTGGTTCTCGTAGGAACGCATCATCGCGCCCGGGTGGAAGGCGGTGATCTGGTTGTTGTCGTGGTCGGTGGTGATGAATGCCTGCGGGGTGAACAGCTCATCGATCACGCGCACGCGCGACAGGTCGATGCCCAGGCCTTCGAAGTACTCGCGGTACGGGCCGAAGTCCGAGCCCACGGTGCCCATCGGGATCGGCTGGCCGCCCAGCAGGTGCAGGTTGTAGGCGATGTTGCCTGCGCAGCCGCCGAACTCGCGGCGCATGCGCGGCACCAGGAAGGACACGTTCAGGATGTGCACCTTGTCCGGCAGGATGTGATTCTTGAACTGGTCCGGGAACACCATGATGGTGTCGAAGGCAAGAGAACCACAGATCAGAGCGGACATCGATGTAAGCCTATGCGGTGAATTTTGGGGTGGGCCGGCCCGGTTCAGCGGGCAAGCAAACGGCGCCCTTGGGCGCCCGACGGCGCAAAGGTTACCCGCTGGTGCCGCTCAGGGCCAGAACCGGGTGAGACCCGATCAGGCCGAAAGCCTGTGAAGACGCGGGTTCAGCTAGTTTTTTCCTTGCTCGGCGGCAGGCGGGTTGCTAGGCTTGTCGGCCTCGATTTCTGCCCATTTTTTCGCCATCCCGCGGCGGGCACGACACCCCTCAGGACTCCTTCCTCAGATGTTCAAGAAACTCCGTGGCATGTTCTCCAACGACCTGTCCATCGACCTGGGCACGGCCAACACCCTCATCTACGTGCGCGGGCAGGGGATCGTGCTGAACGAGCCGTCGGTCGTGGCCGTGCGCCAGGACCGTGCCATCGGTGGCACCCGCTCGGTGGCAGCCGTCGGCGCCGAAGCCAAGCAGATGCTGGGCCGTACCCCGGGCCACATCACCACCATCCGCCCGATGAAGGACGGCGTCATCGCCGACTTCACCTATACCGAGGCGATGCTCAAGCACTTCATCAAGAAGGTGCACAAGTCGCGCGTGCTGCGCCCGAGCCCGCGCGTCCTGGTCTGCGTGCCGGCCGGCTCGACCCAGGTCGAGCGCCGCGCGATCAAGGAATCGGCCGAGGAAGCCGGTGCCCGTGACGTGTTCCTGATCGAAGAACCGATGGCCGCCGCGATCGGCGCCGGCATGCCGGTCACCGAAGCCCGTGGCTCGATGGTCATCGACATCGGCGGTGGCACCACCGAAGTGGCGGTCATCTCGCTCAACGGCATCGTCTATTCGGCCTCGGTCCGCATCGGCGGCGACCGCTTCGACGAGTCCATCACCAACTACGTGCGCCGCAACCACGGCATGCTGATCGGTGAAGCCACCGCCGAGCGCATCAAGGTCGAGCTGGGCTGCGCCTACCCGCAGGCGGAAGTGATCGAGATGGAAATCTCCGGCCGCAACCTCGCCGAGGGCGTGCCGAAGATGATCAAGATCAGCTCCAACGAAGTGCTCGAGGCCCTGCACGAACCGCTGTCGGGCATCGTCAGCGCGGTCAAGCTGGCGCTGGAGCAGACCCCGCCGGAACTGTGCGCCGACGTCGCCGAGCGCGGCATCGTGCTGACCGGCGGTGGCGCCCTGCTGCGCGACCTGGACCGCCTGATCTCCGAGGAGACCGGCCTGCACGTGCAGGTGGCCGACGACCCGCTGACCTGCGTGGCGCGCGGTGGCGGTCGTGCGCTGGAGCTGGTGGACATGCACGGCAACGAGTTCTTTGCGCCGGAATAAGCCGTCCCGGCCGTTCCTGCCCGCCGCGCCCTTCCGGGGTGCGGCCCGCCGTGATGGCGGGCCGGCACCGGCGGGGCGCCCGCGTGTTTCCCTTCCGCCTTCTGCCAGTTGAATCGTTGCCGTGCCGCCCTACGCCGGTCCTCCCGTCGCCTCCCGATCCGGTGATGCCGCCAGCCCCCTGCGGTTGCTGGCCTATCTCGCGTTGGCCATCACCCTGATCGTGCTCGATGACCAGGCTGGCTGGCTGGCACGCCTGCGCGAGCAGGCCAACAGCCTGGTACAGCCGGTGTGGGCACTGGCTGGCCTGCCCGGCAAGCTCGGCAACCAGGTCAAGGATTCCGCCGCCAGCCATACCCAGCTGGTCACCGAAAACCGTGAACTGCGCAACCAGCTGCTGCTGGCCAACGCGCGCCTGACTCGCCTGCAGACCGCCGCGCTGGACAACGCCCAGCTGCGCGAACTGCTGAACGTGGCCGAGCGCAGTGGCCTGGACGTGCAGCTGGCGCCGATCCTGGACATCGACCTGGACCCGGTTAAGCAGCGCCTGGTGCTCGACGCAGGCAGCCGCGAGGGCGTGCACGTCGGCCAGGCGGTGATCGACGCCGGCGGCTTGATGGGGCAGGTGATCAGCGTCACCGGTGGCACCTCCACCGTGCTGCTGCTGACCGATCCCGACCACGCGGTGCCGGTCACCGTGGCCCGCAACGGCGTGCGCCTGATCGTCTATGGCCGCGGCGACACGCTGGAACTGCGCGACATCCCGCTCAGCGCCGGCGTGGAAGTGGGCGATGAGATCGTCACCTCCGGCCTCGGCGGGCGCTTCCCGGCCGGCTTCCCGGTCGGCACTATCACCGGCCTGCGCCCGGACGACACCCACGCCTTCCTGGTCGGTGAACTGAAGCCGGCGGCCCAGCTCGACCGCGGCCGCGACGTGCTGCTGCTGCGCCCGGGCGCGGCGATCCGCATTCCGCCGGAGCTGCGCCTGCAGCTGGAAGAAACCGCCCCGGGGGGGCCGGCCACCGGCGCCAGCGTGTCTGCGGGAGCCGCGCCAGCGGCAACGACGCCAGCTCCGGTCAGCTCCCCGGTAGCGCCGGTCGCTGGCCGGCAACAGCCCTCGTCGCAGACGAGGACTGTTGCCCCCGCATCCTCCCTTACCCCCGCGCCTTCGGCGCCCCCCACTCAACAAGAGGGGGGCTCTCCCCCAGCTGGATCCACGGTAGTGCCGGCCGCTGGCCGGCAACCGACCACGCCGGAGGCCCAGCGATGAGCCGCCTGCGCGACAACCCGTGGGTGCTGCCGGCCAGCCTGGTGGTGGCGCTGCTGCTGGGCCTGCTGCCGCTGCCGGCGCTGCTGCAGCCGCTGCGCCCGTACTGGCTGGCGCTGGTGCTGGCGTACTGGGTGATCGAAGCCCCCGAGCGCGTCGGCCTGGGCATCGCTTTCGCCAGCGGCGTGGTGGCCGACCTGCTGTACGGCGGCGTGCTGGGCGAACAGGCACTGCGGCTGGTGATGCTGGCCTTCATCCTGCAGCGCTTCCGTGCCCGCATCCGCTTTTTCCCGATGTCCCAGCAGATGCTGGCCATTGGCGGCCTGCTGTTCAACGATCGCATCGTCAGCGCGCTGGTCCACATCGTGGTGGATGAGCCAACGTTGCCCTGGTCGTACTGGTGGGCGCCTCTGCTGGGCATGGGCCTGTGGCCGCTGGTGTTCGTGCTGCTGGACGCGGTGCGCTTCGGCAAGCGCGGGCGCTGAGCCATGATCCCGCGCCGCCAGGTCAAGAACCCGCACGCCGAAGCCGAACAGTTCCGCCGCCGTGCGGCGCTGGGTTTCCTGGGCGTGCTGGTCTGCCTGCTGGGCCTGGGCGGCTGGTACTTCAAGCTGCAGGTGCTGGACCACGACGTCTACGCCACGCGCTCGGAAGCCAACCGCATCAAGCCGCGGCCGGTGGTGCCAGGGCGCGGCATGATCTACGACCGCAACGGCCGCCTGCTGGCCGAAAACGTGCCGGCCTTCCGCCTGGATGTGACTCCGGACAAGGTCAAGGACATGGATGCCACCCTGGAAGGGCTGGCGAAGATCATCAGCATCAGCCCGGAAGAGCTGGAAGCATTCAACAGGTCGCGCAAGGCGCGCCGCAAGTTCCTGCCGGTCACGCTGAAGCTGCGCATGAGCGACGAGGAGATGGCGCGCTTTGCCGTCGACCGCTGGCGTTTCCCGGGGGTCGAGCTGGAACCCTACCTGACCCGGCGCTATCCCTATGGCGATCTGTTCGCGCACATCATCGGCTACGTCGGCCGCGTTGATGACAAGGATCTGGAGATCCTCGGCGAAGGCAATGCCGCGCTGACCCACATCGGCAAGTCCGGCCTGGAACGCTATTACGAGCAGCAGCTGCGCGGTAAGGTCGGCTACGAGCAGGTCGAGACCAACGTGCAGGGTCGCGCGATCCGCACCATCGGCCGCGTCGCCGCGCAGTCCGGCGCCGACCTGCGGCTGTCGATCGACGCCGACCTGCAGCGCGCGATGGTGGCCGCGTTCGGCGACCAGGAGGGTTCGGCGGTGGCGATGGATCCGCGCACTGGCGAAGTGCTGGCGATGGTCAGCCTGCCGTCCTACGACCCCAACCTGTTCGTCAACGGCATTTCCCATGCCGACTTCAAGGCCTTGAACGAAAACCCGTCGCGGCCACAGTTCAACCGCCTGGTGCTCGGTGGCGTCGCTCCCGGTTCCACGCTGAAGCCGCTGATCGGCCTGGCGGGACTGGACTCCGGCGTGCGCCGCCCGGAAGACAAGGTGCTCTCCACCGGCATGTTCTACCTGCCGGGCACCTCGCGCGGCTGGGGTGACGCCCACCGTGGCGGCCACGGCTGGACTGATCTGCGCAAGTCCATCGCCGAGTCGGTCAACACCTATTACTACAAGCTGGCGCTGGACCTGGGCATCGAGCGCTTCGACCATTACATGGAGTACTACGGCTTCGGCCAGCCGACCGGCATCGACCTCACCGGCGAGATCGGCGGCATCCTGCCGTCGCCCGCCTACAAGCGGAAGAGCCGCAAGGAAGCCTGGTATCCCGGCGATACGGTCAACATCAGCATCGGCCAGGGTGACTGGAAGGTCACCCCGCTGCAGCTGGCGCGCGGCGTCAGCGGCCTGGCCGACGGCCAGCTGCGCACCCCGCACCTGGTGATCCAGCAGCGCGAAGGCTTCGACAGCGACTGGACGGCGATGCCGCCCGGCGAGAGCAAGCCGGTCAGCCCCAATCCCAACAACGTGCAGGCCGTGCGCGAGGGCATGATGGCAACCATGCGGCCCGGCGGCAGCGGCTGGCGCGTGGCCGTCGGTGCGCCGTACGTGATGGCCGGCAAGACCGGTACCGCGCAGGTCATCAGCCGCAAGGGTACCGCCGCCGTGAATCCGAAGAGCCTGCCGATGCATCTGCGTCACCGCGCACTGTTCGTCGGCTTTGCGCCGGCGGACAACCCGGTCATCGCAATTGCGGTGGCAGTGGAAGGTGGTGGCTATGGTGGTTCGGCCGCGGCGCCGATCGCACGCAAGGTGTTCGACGCTTACCTGTTGGGCAAGATGCCCGAAGGCATGCAGCCGCTGGACAGCGAGCGCGGCACCACCGCCATCGGCGCCACCGCGTTCGACAACGAGGACGCGGGCGCGCGCCAGGCCGGTGACCTCGCCGCTGCACAGGTGGGAGAGCACCCGGTGCTGATCGGTGCACCCACGCCGGAGCCCGCGCCTGCGCCTGCGCCGCAGCCGGGTGCGCAGGCCGCCGCGCTGCCAGCCACGCCGCGCCCGGCCCCTGCGGAGCCTGCACGATGAGAGTATTCCTGCGCTGGGCCGGCGACATGCTGCGCCGCTTTTTCAGCACGCTGGACTGGGTGCTGTGCCTGGCCCTGGGCGCGCTGATGGTGATTGGCCTGGCGACCCTGAAGAGCGCTGGTGGCGACAGCCTGGTGATGGCGCAGGGCGCGCGTTTCGCGGTGGGCATGGCCGCACTGTGGGGCATCTCGCGGGTGCCGATCCTGCGCATCCGCTCGGCCACGCCGATGATCTACGCGATCTCGATGATCCCGCTGCTGGCGGTGTTCGTGCTGGGCACCGGTAAATATGGCCGGCAGTGGCTGGACCTGAAATTCTTCTACCTGCAGCCGGCCGAGCTGCTGAAGGTGAGCCTGCCGATGATGGTGGCGTGGTACCTGCACAAGATGCCGCTGCCGCCGCGCTTCAATACCGTGCTCGTGGCCTTGATCATCATCGGCGTACCCACCGGCCTGGTGATGCTGCAGCCGGACTTCGGTACTGGCGTGCTGATCGCCGCCAGCGGCGTGTTCGTGCTGCTGCTGGCGGGCCTGCCGTGGTGGTGGGTTGGGCTGGGCGTGGGCGGCGTGGCTGCGGTCGCGCCGGTGGCGTGGTTCTGGTTGCTGCGGCCGTACCAGAAGGACCGCATCATGATGTTCCTGGACCCGGAGATGGACGCGCTTGGCGCCGGCTGGAACATCATCCAGTCGAAGATCGCCATCGGTTCCGGCGGCTTCGATGGCAAGGGCTGGGGCGAAGGCTCGCAGTCGCACCTGAACTTCATTCCCGAGCAGACCACCGACTTCGCGTTCTCGGTGCTGAGCGAGGAATTCGGCTGGATCGGCGTGGCCACCGTGCTGGCGCTGTACCTGGTGGTGATCGGGCGTTGCCTGTGGATCGCCAGCCAGTCACGCGATTCCTATTCGCGCCTGCTGGCGGGTGCCACCGGCCTGGCGTTCTTCGTCTACGTGCTGGTGAATGGCGGGATGATTTCCGGCCTGCTGCCGGTGGTAGGCGTGCCGATGCCGCTGATCAGCTACGGTGGTACTTCGGCGGTGTCGCTGCTGGCCGGTTTCGGCCTGGTAATGGCGGTGCGCAGCCACAACCCGGTGCACGGCGGCTACGGTTGAGTCCGGCGTCGGGGTCAGATCCCTTTTTCCACAGGAAAAAGGGATCTGACCCCGCAGCTCGGCTACGGAGAGCAGGAGCACCCTGACAGCTTCACGCAAGCACCCGTTGCTACCGTGCCCGCGTGAAATGGAAACGACTGCTTGGCGGCTGCCGTGAGGCGCTGCGCACGATCGATCTGCCGTTGCTGGGCGCGTTGTTGATCCTGATGGGCGCCGGCCTGGCGGTGCTGCACAGCGTGTCCGGCCCGGTGGCCGGGCAGGCGGCACGCTTTGCCGGTGGGCTGTTGGCGATGTGGCTGCTGTCGCGTGTTTCGCTGCTGCGATTGCGTGCGTGGACCCCTGCGATCTACGCGCTGTCGATGCTGCCGCTGATGGCGGTGTACGTCATCGGCACCGGCAAGTACGGGCAGCGCTGGCTGAACCTCGGCGTGTTCTACCTGCAGCCGTCCGAGCTGCTCAAGCTCAGCCTGCCGCTGATGATGGCGTGGTACCTGCATCGGCAACCACTGCCGCCCTCGCCGCGCACGGTATTGACCGCCGCGCTGCTGATCGGCGTGCCGGCGGTGTTGATCCTCATGCAGCCCAACCTCGGCACCGCCACGTTGGTCACTGCCAGTGGCGTGTTCGCGTTGTTGCTGGCTGGCTTGCACTGGGGTTGGTTGGCGACCGGGGCGGCAGGGCTGGCAGTGGCTGCACCCCTGGCGTGGTTCGGCTTGCTGCGGCAATACCAGAAGGATCGTGTGCTGACCTTCCTCGACCCGGCGGCCGACCCGCTTGGTACCGGCTGGAACATCCTGCAATCGCGCATCGCGATCGGTTCCGGGGGCTGGCAAGGACGTGGCTGGGGGCAGGGCACACAGGCCACGCTCGATTTCCTGCCCGAGTACACCACCGACTTTGCGTTCTCGGTGCTGGCCGAAGAGTTTGGCTGGATCGGCGTGGCGACGCTGTTCGCGCTGTACCTGTTCGTGGTGGGGCGTTGCCTGTGGATTGCGGTGCACGCGCGCGACACGCACGCGCGATTGCTGGCCGGTAGCCTGGGGCTGGCGTTCTTCGTCTACGTGCTGGTGAACGGCGGAATGATTTCCGGCCTGCTGCCGGTAGTGGGCATTCCGATGCCGCTGATCAGTTATGGCGGGACCTCGGCGGTTTCGCTGTTGGCCGGCATCGGGCTGGTGATGGCGGTACGCGGGCATCGGCCCGTGCACGGGGGATAGCGTTTCCAGCCAACGGCGCAGGCCCTCGTGGGTGGTCGCGTAACGCGGCTCATGTGTGGGGCGGGTGCGGTGGGTTCGCGGGACACGCCGTAAACCCCCCTCCGAGGTCCGGCCCAGCCGCTGGCGGCTGTGCGTTCGG
>NZ_KV791384.1:0-2308 GCF_001807895.1 Stenotrophomonas sp. HMSC10F07 | reverse complement strand
GCCCCCATGGATGGGTTTACGGCGTGTCCTGCCCACCCATACCGCCCCACCCAACGCGTAGAAAATCGGAGCTGTATTGGCTCTTGACCTTGCCGTTGCCTCTGCGGGTGCCGGGCGCAGCCCGGCCGGCCCTCTCAGGCGAACAGCGGGGCCTGGCGCTGTTCCAGCCGCAGCAGCGCGGCCTTGGTTTCCAGCCCGCCGCCGAATCCGGTCAGCGCGCCATTGCTGCCGATCACGCGATGGCAGGGCAGGATGATTGGCAGTGGATTGCGGCCATTGGCCGCGCCCACCGCGCGGGTCGCGCTGGGTTGGCCCAGGTGCTGCGCCAACTGCAGATAGCTCCAGGTCTGGCCGAACGGAATCAACGCCAGCGCCTGCCACACGCGCAGCTGGAACGGCGTGCCGCGTGGTGCCAGCTGCAGGTCGAACCGGCTGCGTTCACCGTGCAGGAACTGCAGCAGCTGTTCGCGTGCCTCCGGCAGTGCATCCGGTGCGTAATGCCAGCCGTCGCGCCCGCGTGCGGGGTGACGGTTCTCCGGAAACAGCACGTGCGCAAGACCACGCTCGTCACCGGCGATGGTCAACACGCCGATCGGGCTGTCGAAACGATCGAACAACAGGGTCATGTCGGTTCTCCAACGAACGTGCCGGACAGGTGCCACAGGTGCAGCACCGCGTAGGCGCGCCACGGGCGCCAGGGTTGCGAGCGCGCTTCGGTCGCGCGTTCGCTCAGGCGCTGGCCCTGCGCATGGCCGAGCACCTGCTGCAGCACAAGGTCGCCGGCCGGGAAGGCATCGGGCTGGCCGAGGCCACGCAGGGCGATGTACTGCGCGGTCCAGGGGCCGATGCCGGGCAGTGCAACGCAGCGCGCAACGAATTCCTCCAAGGCCTGGCCGGGCCCGAAGTCGAGCCGGCCGCTGGCACAGGCGGCGGCCAATGCGCGCACGGTGGCGGCGCGGCTGCGCGGCAGGCCGATCGATTCCAGAGGCGCCTCGGCCAGTACCTCGGGCGCTGGAAACTGGCGATCGAAGTCGGATGGCATGCCCGGCAGGTGCGCGCCATAGGCGTCGACCAGGCGCCGCGCGAAGGTGGTGGCCGCGGCCACGCTGACCTGCTGCCCGAGCACCGCGCGTACGCCCACCTCGAAACCATCCCAGCCGCCGGGTACGCGCAGTCCGGGGCGTTCGGCGATGCCACGCGCGAGCAGCGGTTCTTCGCCCAGCGCGGCATGCACCTGCTGCAGGTCGGCATCCAGATCGAACACGCGACGCACGCGGCGCACGATGTCAGGGATCAAGCGCGGATCCACCGCGCCCAATTGCAGGCGAAGTTCCGGGCGCTTCGAATCGGCGGTGACGCGCAGCAGGGTGGGGCGCTCCGGCGCGCCCAATACGCGCTGGTAGCTGTCTTCACCGATCAGTTCGATGCCGGGCAGGCTGCGTTTGCGCAGGAAGGCCAGCATGCGTGGGAAGTCCAGTGGTGGACGGTAGCCCAGGCGCAGCACCAGGCCGCCATCATCTGCAGCCAACGGTTGATGCTGGCGACGCAGGGCGGTCGGCGCCATCCCGCAGCCCTGCAGGAACGCGGTATTGAAGCGGCGCAGGCTGTTGTAGCCGGCAGCCAGCGCGACGTCGGTCACCGCCAGCGTGGTTTCGGTCAGCAACTGTTTGGCCAGCAACAGGCGATGGGTTGCGTGGATCTGCCCGGGCGTTGCGCCGAGATGTTCGACGAACAGGCGCTGCAGTTGGCGCGCGCTGAGGCCGAGCTTCGTTGCAAGATCGGCCACCGGCTGCTCCTGCAGGAAGCCGCCGTGGATCAGCGCCAGTGCGCGCTGCACGGTCTGTCCGGCCAGGGCCTGCTGGGCCTGCGGTGCCAATTCCGGGCGGCAGCGCAGGCAGGGGCGGTACCCGGCGGCCGCGGCGGCCGCGGCGGTGGGGAAGTAGGTGATGTTGCGCGGCTTCGGCGGCGGTGCCGGGCACACCGGGCGGCAATAGATGCCGGTGCTGCGCACGGCGGTGAAGAACACGCCGTCGAAGCGTGCGTCGCGGGCCAGGCGGGCGCGGTCGCAGGCGGCGGTGTCGAGGGCGAGAGGGGAGTCCATGGCGCCAGTCTAGGCCCGCGCGGGCGGCGATACTCGCCACATTCGGACATGGATGCTGAAGGGGGTCAGGCTGGGCTGCGCCCTGCACCCGCGGTAGTGCCGGCCGCTGGCCGGCAACGGCAACGGCAACGGCAACGGCAGAAGCTGGTTTTCTGTGGGGAGGCGGGGTGGGCCCGGTTGCGGGAGACGCCGTAAACCCGTCCTTGG
>NZ_KV791383.1:0-32166 GCF_001807895.1 Stenotrophomonas sp. HMSC10F07 | reverse complement strand
CATGCTCGGCTGATTGAATGCAGCCGAGCATGGCTCGGCTCTACAATACGGTTCTGCCCGGCGCATCCACGCATCGCGTGGATCTACCGGTACGCCTGCGCCTGCTTCCTCAGCAGATGCGGCACGATCAGCTGATGCACCGGCGCAACCGGCAGCATGTACATGCGCCCGAACGCGTTGTGCGTATGCACCACGGTCGCCACTTCCAGCACGTCGCCCTTCCACTGCAGGGCCAGCTGCACACGCAGGTGGCGGTCGTCGTCTTCCAGCACGATGGCATCGTCACTGAGCGACTGCAGGGTGAAGATGCCCAGTCGCTGCCCGGGTTGAGGATCCGCAACATCCTGCACCGCGCGCAACGAGCCCAGGTGCTTCATGCCGAGCAGGCGCATGCCGCGATTGCGCAGCGCCATCAGCCCATCGAACCAGCCGGGAATGGTCGCGGCCATATCGCGATAGGCCTGCAAGGCCGAGCGCCCATCACGATGGGTTGTTGCCTGGCAGGCGTGCACGAAGTCGGCACCGGCCAGCTGTGGGCGCAGGACGCTGCCCGCACTCGGTGGGCCGGTCACTACCTGCAGTGGACTCACGGCTTGGGCCCCTGCCCCTCGTTGTCTTCCCAATGCAGGATGCGACGGGTAACGAAGCGGTAGACCGGCTTGCCCGTGGCGAACCACAGTTCGCGCACCCACGAGGTGCGCTTGAGCACGCGCTTTTCCACTGGGGTGAGCGACTCACGGCAGTACATGCGCTTGTGCTTGAGCAGGTGGCGCAGGTCCTCGCGGGCCAGCAGGCGCATCCAGCGCGAGCGCGGGTTGCCGATCACTGCCAGCTGGAAGTCGATCAATGCCGGGCGGCCGTCTTCGGTCACCAGCCAGTTGGCTTCCTTGGCCAGGTCGTTGTGGGCCACGCCGCGCCGATGCAGCTGCTGCAGCAGCCGACGCGCGGCGCGGAACCAGGCCAGGTCGCCACGCGGTGGGCGCTGGTACATGGCGTCGCCGGCCATGAAACTGCGGTCGAGATGATGCCCATTCCACGCCAGCAGCTGCGGCACGTCGGCCATGCCATGGATATGGCGCAGCGCGCGCGCTTCGCGGCGGGCCAGCCACCAGGCCGGCAGGCGCAACCACAGCGGCGTGGCGCCCAGGTCACGGCGTACGAAGGGGCCGGCAGGCCCTTCCACACGGAGGATGCGACCGAAGCTGTCGGCCTTCAAAGCATGTGGTGGCGTGTCTGGCGTATGCGGCATGGGCCCATTCTAGGCGATGGCGCCGGTTGCAAACGGTCACCAAGCGGCTGGGAACCAGTCACCTTCACGCCCCTATAATCGGGCAATGGACTCTTCATGGATCGACGCCACGCTTGCGTGGATTGCCGCTCACCCCGTGCTGGCGGGTGCCGTTATCTTCCTCATCGCCTTCTGCGATGCGGTGATCATTCTCGGCGCCATCGTGCCGGCGCTGCCGCTGCTGTTTGCGGTAGGCGTGTTCATCGGCCTGGGCCAGATCTCCGGACCGTACGCGGTGGCGGCGGCCGCACTGGGCGCATTCGCCGGCGATGGCATCAGTTACTGGATCGGGCGCCGCTGGGGCGACCGCCTGCGTGGCGTGTGGCCGTTCAGCCGTTACCCGCAGCTGCTCGACCGCGGCGAGAACCTGTTCCGCCGCAACGCGTTCAAGAGCATTCTGGTGGCACGCTACGTCGGCGCGATCCGGCCGTTCGTGCCGGCCATCGCGGGCATGATGAAGATGCCAGCCAGCCGCTATGTACAGGCCAGTGGTATCGCCAGCATTTCATGGGCGGTGCTGTTCCTGGCCCCCGGCTGGATTCTTGGCGAGGCCTATGACGCGGTGGCCGCAGTAGCCGGTCGGCTGGTGGTGGTGGTCGGCCTGCTGGCGGTGATCCTTGGCCTGGTCTGGGCCATCGTGCTGTACGGCTACCGCTGGTCGGCCGCGCGCATGGACAACTGGCTGGCACGCCTGCTCGACTGGTCCAACCGCCATCCGACGCTGGGCCGCTACACCGTCGGCGTGCTGGACCCAAAGCGGCGCGAGTCGGTGCCGCTGGCGATGCTGGCGCTGATGCTGCTGGTGCTGGGCTGGGGCTGGTTCGCGCTGCTGACCGTGGTGGTCGCGCATGGCGAGCCACTGGCGATCGACCTGCTGGTACACCAGGCAATGCTGGCCCTGCGCAACCCGCTGGCCGATTACCCGATGGCCGCGCTGGCGTCGCTGGGCGCCTGGCAGGTGCTGCTGCCGGCCACGGCGGCGGCGATGGGCTACCTGGTCTGGCGCCGGCGCTGGATGGCAGCCGCGCACTGGCTGGCCGCGCTGGCTTTCGGCCTGGCGCTGACCATGCTGCTCGGCGCTACCGTCGATGTTGTGCGCCCGGTCGACGCCAGCAGCGGCTTCGGCTTCCCGTCGGTGTCGGTGACGATGGCCACCATCACCTTCGGCTTCTTCGCGGTGCTGATCGCCCGCGAGATGCCCGGCCGTACCCGCGTCTGGCCGTACCTGGTGTCGGGCATCGTGGTCAGCCTGATCGGCTTCTCGCGCCTGTACCTGGGCGCGCATTGGCTGAGCGATGTGATCGGCGGCATGCTGTTCGGCACGTTCTGGCTGCTGGTGCTGGGCATCGCCTACCGCCGCCGCTTCAACCGCTCGTTCTGGGTGAAGCCGGTGGCATGGCTGTTCTACGGCGTCTTCGCCGTCGCCGCGATGTGGTACGCACCGCGCAACATCCCGGTGAAGCTGGAACGCTTCGAGCCGACCTTGCCGGCCCCGCAGGCAATGGACACGCAGGCCTGGTGGCAGCACGACTGGGCGACACTGCCGGCGCGCCGCAACGAGTTCGATGACGACCAGCGCTGGCCGCTGGACGTGCAGGTGGCCGGTCCGCTGGCACCGCTGCAGGCGCAACTGGAAGCGCGCGGCTGGAAGCGGCAGGAGCAGGCCGGCTGGCAGCAGGCGCTGCTGATGCTGGACAAGAACACCGGCGCCGATGAACTGCCGGTGCTGCCGGCGACGCTGGAAACCCGCGTGGAAGCGCTGTTGATGGTACGCCCGGGTACACACCGTGATGAGCGCTACGTACTGCGCCTGTGGCCGGCCCCTGCGCAGTTGCAGCCGGGCAACACGCCGCTGTGGCTGGGCAGTGCACAGACCCTGCGCTACGAACGCCATTTCGAGTGGATCGGCATGTGGCACCCGCTGCGTGGCGTCGACCCGGCATTGAATGCCGTGAAGGACGCCGTGCAGGACCTGCCGCAGCGCGAGGACGTGCACAGCGAAACCGGGTTGCCGGTGCTGCGGTTGAAGACCACCACGCCCTGACCGGTACCGGTCGCGATCACCCAGTGTAGAGCCGAGCCCATGCTCGGCTGCTCTTCGCGGGATCCATCAAGCCGAGCATAGGCTCGGCTCTACAGCAGATCCACGCCATGCGTGGATGGCTTCTACGGCATCCAGCCCAGCAGCTGCTGCAATCGATGGTGCGGATCGTCCATCTGCAGCAGCTGAAGGCGCTGCTGCTCGCTCAGCGGCAGCAGCTCGGCCAGCCGCCAGCCGACCCAGCTGGCCTGGTCCAGCAGCGCCGGATTGGCCGGCGCATAGGCCTCGCCGGCCTGCTCGATGATGTGCCCCAGCACCGTGGCCAGCAGTGCATGCTGCGGCCGCAGTTCGTCATCGGGGTCTTCCTCGCACCAGCGCACATCAGCCACCACCAGGCCGTTGTCGCGCACGCGGGTGCGCTCGACATGGAAGCGACGGGTGCCGCGCAGGCGCAGCTGCAGCACGCCGTCGGCGCCGACATCGAAGTCTTCGATGCGTACCTGCACGCCAAAGGCCGCCGGTGTCGCCGGTGCGCCGACCTCCTCGCCCTCGAGGATCAGGCAGACACCAAATCCCTCACCACTGCGGCCGCTGTCGCGGACCAGGTCCAGATAGCGCCGCTCGAACACGCGCAGGCCTACCGCTGCACCCGGTACCAGCGCGGTGTGCAGCGGGAACAGCGGCAGCGAGCCGTCGCCGCTCATCGGGCCTGCAGCGCGGCGAGGAAGCGGCGCGGGGCACCGTCGAAGCCACCGTTGGACATGAATATTACGTGGTCGCCGCTGCGCGCGCTGGCCTGCAGCTGCGCCAGCAATGCGTCGGTATCGGGCACCGCGTGGGCTTGGCCACGCACCGCGGCGATCACCGCCGCAGCATCCCAGGCCAGTTCCGGGCGATGCAGGAACACCACTTCATCGGCCAGCGCCAACGAGGGAGCCAGCGCCTGCGCATGTGCGCCCAGCCGCATCGAGTTGCTGCGCGGCTCCATCGCGACCACGATGCGCGCATCACCCACCTTGGAACGCAGGCCCTCCAGCGTGGTGGCGATCGCAGTCGGATGGTGGGCGAAATCGTCGTAGACGGTGATGCCGTCATGGCTGCCGATCACTTCCATGCGGCGCTTGACGCTGCGGAAGCGTGCCAGCGCCGGAATAACCTGGGCGGGTGCCACGCCCACTGCATGCGCGGCGGCCAGCGCGGCCAATCCATTGAGCACGTTGTGGCGGCCCAGCAGCGACCACTGCACATCACCCAGCGCCTGCCCACGATGGTGCACGCGGAAGGCGCTGCCATCAGCGGCCAGCAGCTCGGCATGCCATTCCAGCGACGGATCGAATCCGAAGCGCTCGACCGGGGTCCAGCAGCCCATCGCCAGCACTTCGGCAAGGTACTGATCCTCGCCGTTGACGATCAGCCGCCCACGTGCGGGTACGGTACGCACCAGATGGTGGAACTGGCGCTGGATCGCGGCCACGTCCGGGAAGATGTCGGCGTGGTCGTACTCAAGGTTGTTGAGGATGGCCACCAGCGGCCGGTAGTGCACGAACTTGCTGCGCTTGTCGAAGAAGGCCGTGTCGTACTCATCGGCTTCGACCACGAACTCGCGCCCCTGGCCCAGGCGGGCGGAGACACCGAAATCCTCGGCGACACCGCCGATCAGGAAGCCCGGCGAGCGCCCTGCACTTTCCAGCAGCCAGGTGAGGATGGTGGTGGTGGTGGTCTTGCCGTGGGTACCGGCCACGGCCAGCGTGTCGCGGCCCGGCAGCACCTGCTCGGACAGCCACTGCGCGCCGGAGATATAGCGCTGGCCGGCATCGAGCACGGCTTCCACGGCGGCATTGCCGCGCGACAGCGCGTTGCCGATCACCACCTCGTCGGTACCGGCCGGTACGCTGTCGGCACGGTAGCCCTGGTCCAGCGTGATGCCCAGCTGTTCGAGCTGGGTCGACATCGGCGGGTAGATGGCCTGGTCGCTGCCGCTGACGGAATGCCCAAGTTCCCGCGCCAGGGCGGCCACGCCGCCCATGAAGGTGCCGGCAATTGCAAGGATATGTACGCTGCTCATGACCGAGGATTGTGACCGATGACGGCTGTATAGGGCCAATGTCCGCTATCGGGTAAGACAACCCCTACACGGGATGTGAGAAAACTCCAATCAGCTGTCAGGGAATTCCCGATAGCGATGTTCTGTGAACCCGGACACAATTCGAACTGCCAGCCGCAGTACCCGAACCGGTCCTACTCCCCAAGAGGCCATCCCCAAGGGAGCTCATGCTGCGGGGCCCTGAGCAAGCCCTTCGCTGGCGCCTATCAAACGACACAGGCCTGATCCTCGCGGACCAGGCCTGTGTTTTTTGCGCCTGAAGGACCGGACGCATGCCGGCCCCGCCGGATCAGGCCTTGATCGCTGCCAGGATGCGGGCTTCGATCTCGTCCAGCTCACCGACGCCATCGACGCGGGCCAGGGTGCCACGGCCGGCGTAGAAATCGACCACCGGGGCGGTCTGGTCGTTGTAGACCTGCAGGCGCTGGCGCACCGCTTCCGGGTTGTCATCGGCGCGGCCCTGCTCCTTGGCGCGGCCGGCGATGCGGTCCACCAACAGCTCGGTGGGCACATCCAGCTGCACCACCGCGTCCAGCGGCTGGCCGATCTTGGCCAGCAGGCCATCCATCGCATTGGCCTGGGCCACATTGCGCGGGTAGCCATCGAGGATGAAGCCCTTGGCGACATCAGCCTGGGTCAGGCGCGACTCCAGCATGCCCAGCAGGATGTCGTCCGACACCAGGTTGCCGGCATCCATCACCGTCTTGGCCTGCTTGCCCAGCTCCGTGCCGGCGGCGATTTCCGCGCGCAGCATGTCACCGGTCGAAATGTGGGCGATCCCCAGCTTTTCCTTCAGGCGCGTCGCCTGTGTCCCCTTGCCCGAACCGGGCGGTCCCAACAGAACCAATCGCATTGACCTGACTCCAACGTGTTGAAAACAAAGAAGGTTCGCGTCCCGGACGGTCCGGTATCGCTGCACCGCAATAGCGCCACTTTACCGCATCCGGGTAATGTCCCTGCAATGTCCCCTCCCCCGAGCAGGTAGAAGCATGCGCAACGGTACTCTCCTTTATGCCCAGTCCGGCGGTGTCACCGCCGTCATCAATGCCACGGCGGCAGCGGTGATCGAGCAGGCCCGGGCCAATGGCATCAAGGTCCTGGCGGCCCGCAACGGCATCCTCGGCGCGCTGCGCGAGGAGCTGATCGACACCAGCAGGGAGAGTGCCGCCGCGATCCGCGCCCTCGCCCATACCCCGGGCGGCGCCTTCGGCTCGTGCCGGGTCAAGCTGAAATCGCTGGATGCCGACCGCGCCCGCTATGACCGCCTGCTGGAGGTGCTGCAGGCCCACGACGTGCGCTGGTTCCTCTACAACGGCGGCAACGACTCGGCCGACACCGCACTGAAGGTCTCGCAGCTGGCCAAGGCCTCCGGCTACGACCTGACCTGTATCGGCGTGCCCAAGACCATCGACAACGACCTTGCCGTTACCGATACCTGCCCCGGCTTCGGGTCAGCGGCCAAGTACACCGCGGTCTCGGTGCGCGAAGCAGCACTGGACGTGGCGGCGATGGCCGAAACGTCCACCCGTGTCTTCATCTACGAAGCGATGGGCCGCCACGCCGGCTGGCTGGCCGCCGCCGCCGGCCTGGCCGGCAACGGTGATGACGAAGCGCCGCACATCATCCTGCTGCCCGAGCGCGCCTACGACGAGGCCACGTTCCTGGCCAAGGTGAAAGCCGTGGTCGAGCGCGTCGGCTACTGCGTGGTGGTGGCGTCGGAAGGCATTGCAACCGCCGATGGCCGCTTCGTTGCCGATGCCGGCGGTGGCAAGGACTCGTTCGGTCATTCGCAGCTCGGCGGCGTGGCGGCGCACCTGGCCGGCCGGGTCAAGGATCAGCTGGGCCTGAAGGTGCACTGGGCACTGCCCGATTACCTGCAGCGCTCGGCCCGCCACCTGGCCAGCAGGACCGACTGGGAGCAGGCGCAGGCGGTGGGCAAGGCCGCGGTGCAGCTGGCACTGAAGGGCCAGAATGGCGTGATGCCGGTGATCGTGCGCAGCAGCGATGCGCCCTATCGCTGGAAGATCGAAGCGGCGCCGCTGTCGAAGATCGCCAACCACGAGAAGAAGATGCCGGCTGGTTTCATCCGCCGCGATGGCTTCGGCATCACGGCCAGGGCGCGCGCCTACCTGTCACCATTGATCAAGGGCGAAGCACCGCTTCCCTATGGCACCGATGGCCTGCCGAAGTACGTCACCCTGAAGAACGTAGCGGTGAAGCAGAAACTGCCGGCCTTCGAAGGCTGACCTGAAAAAGGGGACGGAGGGGATTAAGTCGCATACGCCCCTCTGTCATCTCCAACAGCATCAGCAGTGGGTCGGATACGACTTAATCCCCTCCGTCCCCTTTTCATGGAGATCATCATGGCACTGCGTGTTGTCCGACTCGGTACGCCGCGCCAACCCGGCGAGGGACTGCGCATTGGCACCGTTCGGCGCCCACCGCGCGGCGTGCCGCGCAGCGAGTTCGCCCGACAGGACTGGTACGACGTCTGGTTTCCTACGCTGTCACCCAGCGCGGAGCTGGTGAAGCGGGCACATGAGGCAACGACGGCGGCCGATTGGACCGCCTTCTTCCGCCATTACAAGGCCGAGATGAAGGCGCCCGATGCCGCCCACGCGCTGGACCTTCTGGCCGCGATGTCGCAACACAGCGACATCAGCGTGGGCTGCTACTGCGAGGATGAAGCGCACTGCCACCGCAGGGCATTGCGCGAGCTGCTGGTGGCGCGCGGGGCAATGCTGGCGGATTGATCAGCCGGATGTCGGCCGTGGATGACGGCACGGGTGCACCACCCACGCGACTTCAATTGCAGGCCGTGCCTTCCATCTGCAGCTGCGCGGCGAACATCGTCACCTGCGGAATCTGGCCGGCGGCGGCCTGTTTCTTCGCCTCCTCCAGGTAAATGCGCGATTGGCCCTGCCCGTCCAGCTCGACCTTGTGGCTCGACGGCAGGCGCCACACCCGCACCACCGCCTGCTGCGCCGGGCACGCCGCGTTGGGCACGCGGATCACATCATTGAGCTTCCAGCCCTTGTCGGCACTCGGCTGCGCCTTGGTGTAATCGACGAAGCGCGCGCGTGGCTGGCATTGCTCGCTGGTCCGGACGGCGGAGAAGCGATATGGCGCGGCGGCATCACCGGTGAACGCACCTTCCAGCCGCGCGCAGGCCTCGGGGATCTGCCGCAGCGTATGCACGGCGCCCACCGCCTGCGGCGCCCCGACCGCACGCTGCAGTTCCGGCGTTTCCGCAGCGAAGGCCGGTGCGGCCGGGACCAGGGCGGCAAGCATCAACAGGGACAGGCGCATGGGGGATCTCCTACGGGGCTGTGCGCAGGCTTGCAGAGGCTGCCTTAACGGGGTGCAAAGGCCGTTGGCTCGCGGATCATGCCCAGGGCCCGACGGCATGCGCCGCGGCTCCCAGGAGCCGGTCGAGCATGGCTCGACTCTACAACTGACGGCCCGCATACTGCGGGCACCAGGGAATGCTGAACACCGCCATACGTCGGACGACCACCAAGGTCGGTACGGGTTGGTTCCAGGCTGCAGCCCGTCGTCCCCCTCGTGGTGCCGTTCATCGCCACTGGATGCCTACATCCATTCTGCGGAGGGGTCTAATGCTGGAACGTCACGGGCTGTCACTGGCGCTGGGCTGCGCCATTCTCGCGATCCTGTTCGGAATCGTCTCGGCGCGCTGGATCCTGCGCCAACCCACCGGCAATGCACGCATGATCGCGATCGCCACCGCGATCCAGGAAGGTGCGCGTGCCTATCTCAACCGCCAGTACCTGACCATCGGCATCGCCGGCGTGGTGCTGTTCGTGCTGGTCGGCATCTTCCTCAGCTGGTACACCGCGATTGGTTTTGCAGTCGGCGCGGTGCTGTCCGGCGCCGCCGGCTACATCGGCATGAACGTGTCGGTACGCGCTAACGTGCGTACCGCAGAGGCGGCGCGCAACGGCATCAGCGCGGCGATGGACGTCGCCTTCCGCGGCGGCGCGATCACCGGCATGCTGGTGGTCGGGCTGGGCCTGCTGGGCGTGGCCGGCTACTACGCACTGCTGCTGCGCATGGGCCTGCCGATGGAACAGGCGCTGCACGCGCTGGTCGGCCTGGCCTTCGGCTCCTCGCTGATCTCGATCTTCGCGCGCCTGGGCGGCGGCATCTTCACCAAGGGCGCCGACGTGGGTGCCGACCTGGTCGGCAAGGTCGAAGCCGGCATTCCCGAGGACGATCCGCGCAACCCGGCGGTGATCGCCGACAACGTCGGTGACAACGTCGGCGACTGCGCCGGCATGGCGGCCGACCTGTTCGAGACCTACGCGGTGACCGTGATCGCCACCATGCTGCTGGGCAGCCTGATGCTGGCCGAAGCCGGTGCCAGCGCGGTGCTGTATCCGCTGGTACTGGGCGGCGTGTCGATCATCGCTTCGATCATCGGCGCGCTGTTCGTCAAGGTGAAGCCAGGCGGCTCGATCATGGGCGCGCTGTACAAGGGCGTGATCGTTTCCGGCGTGCTGGCCGCCATCGCCTTCTACCCGATCACCACCGGACTGATGTCCGACAACGTGCATGGACCGATGGCGCTGTATGGCTGCGCGCTGATCGGCCTGGTCCTGACCGGCCTGATCGTGTGGATCACCGAGTACTACACCGGCACCCAGTACAAGCCGGTGCAACACGTGGCGCAGGCCTCGACCACTGGCCACGGCACCAACATCATCGCCGGACTCGGCATCTCGATGAAATCCACCGCGCTGCCGGTGGTGGCGGTGTGTGCGGCGATCTGGGGTGCGTTCGCACTGGGCGGCCTTTACGGCATCGCCATTGCCGCCACCGCGATGCTGTCGATGGCAGGGATGATCGTCGCCCTCGATGCCTACGGCCCGATCACCGACAACGCCGGTGGCATCGCCGAAATGGCCGAGCTGCCTTCGGAGATCCGCGACATCACCGACCCGCTGGATGCGGTGGGCAACACCACCAAGGCCGTGACCAAGGGCTATGCGATCGGCTCGGCGGCGCTGGCGGCACTGGTGCTGTTCGCCGACTATACCCACAACCTGCAGGCAGCCAATCCCGGCCAGGAGTTCCGCTTCGATCTCAGCGACCACACGGTGATCATCGGCCTGTTGATCGGCGGCCTGATTCCCTACCTGTTCGGTGCGATGGCGATGGAAGCGGTCGGCCGCGCGGCAGGCGCAGTGGTGGAAGAAGTGCGCCGCCAGTTCCGCGAGATTCCCGGCATCATGCAGGGCACCGGCAAGCCGCAGTACGACAAGGCGGTGGACATGCTGACCCGCTCGGCGATCCGCGAAATGATCGTGCCCTCGCTGTTGCCGGTCGCCGTGCCGGTGGTGGTCGGCCTGCTGCTGGGGCCGCGCGCACTGGGCGGCCTGCTGATCGGCACGATCGTCACCGGCCTGTTCGTGGCCATCTCGATGACCACCGGCGGCGGCGCCTGGGACAACGCCAAGAAATACATCGAGGATGGCCACTTCGGTGGCAAGGGCAGCGAAGCGCACAAGGCTGCGGTGACCGGCGATACCGTCGGTGACCCGTACAAGGACACCGCCGGCCCGGCAATCAATCCGCTGATCAAGATCATCAACATCGTGGCGCTGCTGCTGGTGCCGCTGCTGTAGATCCACGCGACGCGTGGATGGCAGGCTCGACGGGGTCAGAACCCTTTCCTGCGGAAAGGGATCCGACCCCGATGGCGGTCACCGCCCGCGCAGGAAGAACCACACGGGCACCATCACGTTCACCGGGTCGCCGGCCACCTCGGGCGGCGGCGGGCCGCGCGAGGATCGTTGGCGTCGTCCACTTCCACGACCGGATTGGGCTGCGGTCGCGGTGCCGGCCGGCTGAGCACGTAACCGGCGCTGGCGGCAAAGAACAGGCCCACGCCGAGCAACAGGCGCCACGACGGATGCGCGCCCCAGCAGAACAGGGCAAAGCCCGCCGCCATGCCTGCGCTGGCAAACGCCTTGCCCTTGCCCGACACGGCACCCTGCTCGCGCCACAGCCGCAGCGACGGGCCGTAGCGTGGATGCGCCAGCAGGCGCTGCTCGAACTTCGGCGAGCTGCGCGCGAAGCAGCCCACCGCGAGGATCAGGAAGATGGTGGTCGGCATGACTGGCAGCAATGCGCCGATCACCCCGAGGCCGACCATCAGCCAGCCCAGCGCGAACCAGAGCCAGCGCATCAGCGCTGCACCTGCGGGCGCGCGCCGCGCATCAGGCGAATTCCACTTCGACGTGGCGGTACACGCTGCGGAACGCAGCGTCGGCTGCATCGATCACCTGCTGGTCCTGCTCGGCACTCAGCGGCACCGCGTCCAGCACAGCGGTGAACTCGCGCCAGTGGCGCGCTGTGCCATCGGGATGGGCGGCCAGGTGGCGGGCGCCGAAATCACGGTGCAGGCCGAGCCTGGCCGCCATCTTGTACAGAAGGGTGCCACCGAGATTGGAGCCTTCGGCCACGTACAGCCAACCCAACGCAGTCGGCAGCGCGAGGTCCGAGGGCAGCGCGTCAATGTCCGCGCCAGGCAGGGCCTGCTCCAGGTCCTGCAGGTCGCGTGCGACCTGTGTCAGGCGCCGGCGCTCTCCGAGATCGGGCAGCAATGCGTCCAGGGCAGGGTTGGCATACAGCGCATCGATGCTGCGGTGGAAGCGATACTGCACGCGCAGGAAACGGGCGAAGTTGCTGCGGTCGGCGAAGATGTCACCGGCCATGATGCGCTTGTCCAGCGCACCGTGGCTGTCGCGGGTGGCGGCCTTGAGCCGCAGGCTGCGGCTGTCTTCGGGAGCGATGTGTGCGTTCATGGGGGAATGCCAGGAGGGTCGTCCTGCTGTAGACGTCCGCCGCGGGGGTTTCCCCAAGCCCATGTGTGCCGATAATGGGACCATCCCCTTCTTCCACCCGGAACCGATGATGATCACCACCGAACCGCGCATGACCAACCTGTTCCTGCAGCTGGGCCTGGACGCCAGCGCCGAAGGCATCGCCCGCTTCATCCGCGAGCACCAGCTGGCCACCGACGTCGAAGTCGTCGAGGCGCCCTACTGGAACGATGCCCAGCGCCAGTTCCTGGCCGAGTCGCTGCAGGCCGATGCGGCATGGACCACCGTGGTGGATGAGCTGAACGAGTCGCTGCACGAAGATGCGGTGAAGGCGGCGACCGGGCTGTAAGCAGACGCCGGGCGTGACCAGACGCTGGCGATTGCACGGCAGAAGCGGTGCGGACCGAGGTCCGCACCCACCAAAGGCGCTCTGCGCTGGCGGTCAGTACGTCCAGGTCAACGCCAACCGCGCGGTGCGGCCCGGTGCCGGCATCACGCCCAGGGCCAGCGGGTCCAGGTAGTAACGGTCGGTCAGGTTGTCGACGCCGGCTTCCACCGACAGCTGGTCGTTGAAGCTCCAGCTGGCGAACAGGTCGATCAAGGTGTTCGGCCGGTACAGCTGCTGGATCGCCGACAGGCCCACGTTCCAGTCCTTGTCCAACTCGCTGATCGGGCCAGCGTTGTGGACCATGCGGGTGCCGAAGGTCAGGCGCTCGTCGAACAGGCGCGAGCCCAGGATCAGGTTGACTGTGTAGCGCGGCGGGTTCTGGGTGTTGGTGTACGAGCCCTCGAAGCCACCGTCCACGCAGTTGGGTGTATTGGCCAGCTCGTCGTTCCTGCGCTGCGCACCATAGGCACGACGCTCGGCGGCGATGTCCGGCGCGCAGGTCTTGGCCTTGAAATAGTAATGCGCGGACAGGTCGGCGAAGACCTTGCCGCTGTCATAGCTGGACTGGAATTCCATGCCCGAGACCTTGAACTGATCGACGTTGCGGATCAGGCCGGCCGAAAGCGTGCGGTAGTCACGGGTGATCAGGTCGTCGATGCGGGTATCGAAGTACGCCAGCTTCAGCGCCAGGCGGTCGCCAGCGGTGAACAGGTCGTAGCGGAGGGTGCTGGCACCGATTTCCCAGCTGCGCGCGCGCTCCGGCTTCAGCTCACCGACCGGCTTGGCAGCGGTGAACAGGCCCAGCGTGGTCTCGAACAGGCTCGGCAGCTTGGTGCCTTCGGCGTACTTCACGTAGACCAGGGTGTCTTCGCTGAAACGGTAGGCCACGCTGGCGGTCGGCGAGAACGCGGTGTCGCGACGGCGGATCGGCTGCGACCAGCTCCAGCTGACCGGCACTTCCAGATCCTGCGGCTTGCCGGCGTCGTAGAAGTTCCAGCCGGCGATGTCGCCCACCGTACCCTTCTTGTACGGCGAGGCCAGCAGCGAGGCCTGGGTGAAGTTGCCGTTGGCATCCGGATACCAGTTCAGCAACGCGATGCGCTTGGCGCGCCACGAGGGCAGTGCCGGGTTGCCGCTGAGCAGCTCGGTGTAGCGGTACTGGCCCTGCACCTCGTAGGCATCGGGCGTGGCCAGCCGGTTGCGGTCGTGCACGTCCACCCGGTTCCAGCGGCCACCGGCCAGCAGCTCCCAGTGTTCGTCGGGCTGCCACTTCAGCGCGGCCACGGCGCTGTATTCCTTGCGCTCGGCATTACGCAGGAAGCGGTTGTTGACCAGGTCATCGTGCATGATCGGGCCCGAGCTGCCCGGGGCGATGTCTTCGTCGCTGTAGGACAGGCCGTAGTCGAGCGTGAACGCACCGGCGCGGGTGTCGAACCTGGAGGTATTGCTGGCATCCAGGCCGAAGCGCTTCTGCCGCAACGGATTGCGGTAGGCATCCTTGTAACCGGGATCGCCACTGAAGCTGGGCGCGTCATACCACTCTGTGCGGCGGTCGAAGTACCACGGGGTGATGCCGGTCAGGCTGTTGTACATCACGCTGTCGGTGTCGGTGTACGCAGCGTTGACGCGCAGGTCGATCAGCCCGCTGTCCGGGTTGAAGCGATAGCGCAGGGTGTAGCTGTCCATGTCGACGTGGCCCGGGTCCCACTGCGGGATGCGGTCACGGTCGACGCGGATGATCTGCGAGGCCATGATCTCGCCGGCCGTGCCTTCATAGCGGCGGTAGCCGGCTTCCAGGCTCTGCGTGTCATCGATGCGCCAGGTGCCCTTGAGCAGCGCCGACTTGGAGCGCGAGGAAGTGTTGAACACTTCGGTGCCCGGCGGATTCAGCGGCGCCAGCGTGCGCCGCGTCTGCGGGAAATCATCGTAGCCATGCTTGCCGGAGAAGTAGTTGCCGTTGTCCCGGTACGCGTAGGCCGCAACCAGGTCGAAGCGGCCCCAGTGACCGGCACCGGCCACGTTGAAGAACTGGCTGCCGGTAGCGCTGCGATCGCTGCGCGGCGCCGCACTGTATGACGGCAGGTTGTTGGCACTGCCATTGGCCAGGCCACCGCGCACGCGCACGCCGAAGTCGCGGCCCTCGCGCAGCACGTCACCGATCTTCAACGTCTCCATCTCGACCACGCCGCCGATGCCACCGGACGCGTTGGCCTGCAGGCTCGGGCCCTTGGTGATGGTCAGGCTGGAGATCAGGTCGGGGTCGAGGTAGGTGCGCTGTGACTGGCCCGCATAGCCGCGGTAGGTGTCCATGCTGGACTGGCCACCGTCGATGATCACCGGTACGCGGCCCTGGCCCTGGATGCCACGGATGTTGACGTCGAAGCCGTTGCCCACGCGCGGATCACCGGCGGTGACACCGGCCCCCCCCTTGACGATGTCACCGTTGGAGGTGCCGCGGAAACGCTCCAGATGCGTGCGGTCGAGCGTGGTGGTCGAACCCACGCTGCGATAGCTGTCGAGCAGGCGCGCTTCGTCGTTGTTCGCACCGCTGTCGACGCGGTCGCCGGCCACACTCAGCGTGTCGGTGACAATCACACCGCTATCGGCCCGCACCGGCGTTGCTGCCCCCAGAGTGGCCGCATCGGCGCTGACCCGGCGCACCGCCACGCCACTGCCCTGCAGCAGGCGCTGCAACGCCTGGCCGGCCGACAGGCTGCCGCTGACCGCGTGGGAGGTTACGCCGTGTGCCAGCGATGCGGGGTACACCACCTGCACGCCGGATTGGCGCATGTAGCTGCGCAGGGCCTCATCCAGCGGTTGTGCAGGAATATCAAAGCGCAGTACAGCCGCGTGCTCGCTGCGGGCGCTCTGCGCCAGTGCGGGTAGCGTCGTACTGGCCAGCCCGGCGGCAAGCAACGCAATGCACAGACGGGACGGGCGCAGTACGCGGCCCGAACGGTGGGAGTCGAACATGGAAGAACCTGTCAGGTAATCGGTGCCGCGAACGCGGCGTCATCCGCAACACGGGCGGACACGGCGACGTACGTGGCGACGGCGGGTACGTTCGCCGGGTAAGACGGCTGGGCGCGCGACAACCCCAAGAGCGATTTGCGGTCGCGGGGGATGCCGACGGGGCGCCGTGGTTGCCGACCGTTGGTCGGCACAGGAACGCTCATCCACGCGTGGCGTGGATCTACTGCACGATGGCGACGCCGAATGGAAGACGAATAACCTGAAGACCTGCCGTTGCCGCCAGTGCATCCAATGCCTGCTCCGGGCGGTCGATGCGCAACGCAGCACTCACTGCAGGCAGACGTGACAGATCACCGCGCACGAAGGCCGGCCCCGCGCGATAGCGCCCCACCCACTGCACCGCATCGGCAACCGGGACCTGCTCCAGCAGCAGCTCGCCCTGGCGCCAGGCGCCGACGCTGTCGGCGGTCACGTCAGCCCGTCGCATGACTCCGCCATGTTCAGTGTAGACGGCACGCTGCCCCTGCTGCAGGTACGTCCAGCCACCGTCGGCCGGGCTGGCCACGCGCACCCTGCCCTGCCCGACCTGGGTTTCCACCCCGTCGTCGCCACGCGCAACGGTGAACGCGGTCGAGATATCCTCGACCAGGCCATTGCCGGCGCGCACGCTGAAACGCCGCTGTGCATCCGGGCTGACCTCGAACCAGGCGCGCCCGCGCAGCAGCTCGACCTCACGGGCGTTCGCATTGAAGCGCACGGCAATCGCACTGTCCGCATCCAGCACCGCGCGACTGCCATCGGGCAGCCGCACGTGCTGCACCTGATGCATGCTGCGATGATCGGACTGCAGGCGCAGCCACGCCTCCGGCCATGCCACCAGCATCGCCAGCATCGCCGCCACAACCATCGCCCAGCGCAGTCGATGTGGCCGTCGTCGTCCGCTGGACCCGGCCTGCGGGCGCGGCCCGACACTGCGCCACAACGCGCGCTCGTGTTCGAAGGCCCTGCGGTGCCCCGGCTGTTGCAGCCAGTGCTCGAACGCCTGGATGCGTGTATCGCTGATGTCACCCGAGGCCAGCCACGCGATCCAGTCCCGGGCCTGTTCGGCCAGGGCGTCATCATTGGCGGCGGGCAGCATGTTCGGCGGGCTCATCGGCTGGCGGACAGGCGCATTCAAGCGCGGGCGGGGAACTAGACCGCATCCACGGTCCAGTGATCAAGACGTCTGCGCGAAGGCCAGCCCCAAGCCGGCGCGCTCATCGACCGCTGCGCGCCCAGGCCAGGCGCTGCAGCGCGGAGCGCACATGATTCTCGACGGTGGTCACCGACACTCCCAGGCGGCGTGCGATCTCGGCCTGGGTGAGGCCCTGCAGGCGGTTCAGCCGGAAGATGGTGCGGGTCGGCTCCGGCAGGTGACCCGCCGCATCGAGCACCCGCTGCAGCTCATCCTGTGCCATGGCCTGCTCCTCGGTGGAGATCACCTCGTCGGCCCCCCACAGGTAGTGGTCGACCAGCAGCCGGTTGCGGCGGCTCGATTCGCGGCCGTGGTCAGTGGCCAGATTGGCGGCCAGCCGATACAGATAGGCCCGCGGATTGTCGATGGCCTGGCTGTCATCGACCCCACGGGCCTTGAACCAGACCGCCTGGATCACGTCCTCGGCGCCGCTGTCGCCCCCCAGTATCCGTTGCACACGACGCAACAGCGCTGGCCGCTCGCGGATCAGCAGTTCGGTGAGCGTGGCGGCATTGGAGGACATGCGCGGAGCCGGGACGACAGACGGGGCGCCGCGCATGCTACTCCGTTAATGCAAATAAGTCACATTCTTATTGATGCCGGGACTACAGGCAATCAACCAGTGCGTCGTAGGTATTGGCTGTCGTGCCGGGCAGCGGCGCGTGCAACGCATCGAACCCGTCTCCCGCTTCCCACACCTGCAGCAGGGTTTCCAGGCGTGTTCCGGCAGCCAGTGGCAGCACGCAGGCGTAGCGGCCACGGTTGACGTTGATGCGGCCGCTGGCTTGTACCCGCGTGTCGCTACCGGCGAAGGTCCACACACACTGGATAACCACTCCCGTGGCCTGTTCCACGGAACAGCGCAGGCGCATGGCCCACAGATTGATGTACTACCCCTCGCAGAAGGTATCGCCACACACCTCATCGAAGCCACGCACCAGTTGCCGCTCGGCAGCAAGGAAACGCTCGTGGCCGCCCCCCGGGCCGGAGTAATCCCGCGCATCGACGAACGCAGGCGCAGCCTGCGCGACGCCGGTGAACGGCAGGCTGACAGACAGCACGCAGCACAACAGCCAGCATTTGCAGAAGCTCCCCATCAGCCCACCCTCCCCTGCGTGCGCAGGCATTCAGGCAGCCCATCGAAGAGACCATGGCCAAGCCCGGGCAGAGGGGCGATCAGGCCACCCGGCGCTTCCAGGGAGGCGTAGAACGCGTCGACGGGCACCCCGGGCTGCATTTCGACCGGACAGACCCAGCTCCCGTTGTCGATCCGCACGTGTCCCGTGTCGGGCTCAACCTCCAGCTCGCTGGCGGCCACCACCCAGACACAGCGCTGCACGGTGCCGCGGTGGGCGAGCACGGCGCAGCGGAACTCCATCACCCGGTAGTTGCTGTAATCACCTTCACACAAGGTGTCGGCGCACCATGCGGCGAATTCACCGGCGACCGCGTCCTCCAGGGCAAAGGCCCGGTCCCATCCGGCCTCGTCGGAGGGATAGTCGATCAGATTGACATGCACCCCGCGCGCAAGCGCGGGCAACGGCGCCAGCAGCAGCAGCAAGGCACAACAGCCCAAACGGTTCCAGTTCATGGCAAGTCTCCTTGGCAAGGACGTCCAGCCTGCCGCGGGGACCGGGTCGAACCCATCGGGAAACCCCGCCCCACCCGCTCCGCCGGAGGCGGGCGCGCAGGTCGGCCCAGCCCTACCCTGCACAGCGCCCGGCAAAGGCATAAAATGGTGAGCTATCCGTCTATACCCCCACCTGGAGCACACCATGGGCCTGGAACTCGTCTCGCCCGGCAAGAACCCGCCGGAAGAAATCAACGTCATCATCGAGATCCCGAAGGACTCGGAGCCGGTGAAGTACGAAGTGGACAAGGAAACCGGCGCGATCTTCGTCGACCGCATCCTGTCCACCCCGATGCGCTATCCGTGCAACTACGGCTACGTGCCGAGCACCCTGTGTGGCGACGGCGATCCGGCCGACGTGCTGGTGGTGCTGCCGCTGCCGCTGGTGCCGGGTTCGGTCGTGCGCTGCCGTCCGGTCGGCGTGCTGAAGATGAGCGATGAGGCAGGCAGCGACGAGAAGATCCTGGCCGTGCCGGTCTCGAAGATCTTCAGCGGCTACGCCCACGTCGAAGACATCGCCCAGGTCTCGAGCCACTGGCTGGAGCGCATTGGCCACTTCTTCGAGCATTACAAGGACCTGGAGAAGGGCAAGTGGGTCAAGCTGGACGGTTGGGGTGGCGCCGCTGAGGCCAAGCAGATCCTGATCGAGGCGCACCAGCGCCATCTCGACAGCAAGGCCTGAGCCTGAACCGGATCGCTCCGGCGATACCCCGCCGGAGCGATGCGGGTCACGTTTCATGATGACGGCACATCACTCTTGCTGCCGTATTAGGTAAATTGCGTCACTTCACACGTCATCGACATCCATCGTCGAGACAGCCAGGGGAACGTGTCGTGCGTATTCTGCTTGTTGGGGATGCAGCCAGCCTGCCGGCTGAGCTGACCGAATTCATTGCCGATCTTGGGGAAGACTGGCAGCCGCTGACCGCCGTCGATGGCCAGACCGCGATGACCGCGGTGGCCACGCAGGGCGTGGACGCGGTGATCGTCTGCCCGCAGTTGCCCGATCTCAATGCCACCACGCTGCTGGGCCAGATCCGGACACTGCGCCCGGAAACCATCCGCATCGCGCTGGTCGATGCACACCATGGCAACCGCCCGCCGCCGGCGCGCCTGATCGGTGTCGCCCACCGCTTCCTGCCGCTGCCGCTGGCGCCGGAAGTGCTGCTGGAGGCATTGACCAGCCTGGAAGAACTGCGCGAAGTGCTGGACAGCCCGCGCCTGCGCGATGCCATCGGCCGTATCGAGAAACTGCCATCGCCACCGCACCTGTACCTGAGCCTGACCCAGGCCCTGGAACATGATGACGATACCGACAGTGCCGATGTGGCCAAGCTGGTCGCCGCCGATCCGGCCATCGCGGCCAAGGTGCTGCAACTGTCGAACTCGGCTTTCTTCAGCCAGGGCCGCACCATTGCCGACCTGCGCACCGCGGTCACCCGGCTGGGCCTGGCCACGCTGCGTGACCTGGTGCTGGCCAGCGAAGTGTTCTCCGCGCCGACGCTGTCGGCTGCCGAGCGCAACTCACTGCAGCAGCGCGCACTGCTCGCCTCCCGGCTGGCCGCACGCCTGCTGCCCGAGTCCAGCGCCGAACTGGGGGCGACCGCCGCACTGCTGGCCGACATCGGCCTGCTGCTGCCCGGCGTGCGCAACGAGCGCAGCGAGCCCGCGCTGGCCAGCGATGCCCGCCCAGGCCATGCCGAGGCCGGCGCCTACCTGCTGGGCCTGTGGGGCCTGCCGATGCCGATCATCGAAGCGGTGGCCTTCCACCTGCAGCCGCAGCGCGCCAACACCCGCAGCTTCTGGGTGACCGGCGCGGTGCACGTGGCCCTGGCACTGGTCAATGGCGACCCGGTGGACGAGGACTACCTGCAGCGTGCAGGCGTGCTGAACAAACTGCCGCAATGGCGCGAGCACGCCAATGCACTGATGGGACTGGTGCCCAGCGACGCCTGAGCGTGCTGGATGATGTCCGGACGACAGAGGGCGCACCCACACGGTGCGCCCTTTCCTTGTCAGCGGATACCGCAGGCATCCTGCACGCAACGCCGGTACTGCGACTCGCAGATGACCGGTGACTTGCCACTGGCCAGGCACTGCTGGCGGAACTCTTCGCAATAGAGCCCGCCACCACAGACACCGAGGCCCTGCGCGAACACCGCGCCCACCAGCGTTGCATAGATCAATGCAGCCGCCGATGCCTGGCGCAGCAACGTGTTCTTCATACCCCTCTCCACATGCAAGCGTCCGGTATTGGACCTCCTGACTGTGTCGATTGCGACACGACGGGACCGTGACTGCGCTCACCTTCCAACAGTTTCCGGAATTCCCCTACAAAAAAGAGGGCGGACCTAGCGGCCCGCCCTCCTCGTGTTGCTACCGCACTTCGATGGATCAGAAGCGCTGGGTGTACTTCATGTACAGGAAGCGACCCACATCGAAGCCGCCGTAGTAGGCGAACGCCGAGTTCGGAGCCGAGTACTGCAGCGAACCCTTGTGGTCGAACACATTGTTCGCGCCCAGGGCGATCGTCGCATCCCACGGTGCCTTCCAGCTGACCTGCAGGTCGTGGAAGGTGTTGGAGCCGGTGTGACGCAGCGGATCGGTCTCGCCGTTGGCCATGTGGTTCGGCGCATCGCACCAGCCGTCAGCCAGCGAGATGCAGCTTTCCTTCATGCCGGAGTAGTAGCGCGCGGTGTAGTTCACACCGAAATCGCCGTACTGCCAGTTGACGCCCAGGTTCGAACGCACGCGGAACAGGCCCGGCTCGCTGACGCGGCCAACCATGATGTTGTCGCCGTCGCTGTTCTGGCGCTGCTCGTCGTACTTGGCGGTGTAGCTGGTGGTCCAGTCGATGCTGAACTGACCGATGGCCAGTTCCGGCAGGCGGTACTTGATGCCCAGGTCGTAACCTTCGGTTTCCATCTTGCCGAGGTTGGCGGTGCCGTAGGTGATCGCACTGACGTGGCCGTCAGCCGCACGGGTCACGCTCGAGCAACGCTCGGAGTTGCCCAGCACGTAGCAGTCACGCAGGATGCGGTCGACGCTGTCAGCGATGATCATGTCGCTGATTTCGTACTTGTACCAATCCAGCGAGACGTCCAGGCCCTGCACCCAACGCGGGCTCCACACCAGGCCGAAGGTGGTGCTCTTGGAGGTTTCCGGCTTCAGGTTCGGGTTGGCACCCGAGATGAACTGGTCACCCGACTGGCACGGCAGGGTCGAACATTCCTTGCCTGCCTGGCCCAGCTGCACGTAGTTGGCCGGCACGCCCGCGCCGGAGCACGCGGCATTGCCGGCAACGCTGCCCGGAGCCTTCACGCCGCACGGATCGATGTACGACTCGAAGCTCGAGCTCAGGCCACCGTACAGGTCACTGATGGTCGGAGCGCGGAAGCCCTCGGCGTAGGTGCCGCGGACCAGCAGTTCATCCAGCGGACGCCAGGTCAGGCCGAACTTGCTGTTGGTGGTGCCACCGAAGTTGCTGTAGTCCGAGTAACGGCTGGCAACGTTCAGGGTCAGTTCCTTGGCGAAGGCCATGTCGGCCAGCAGCGGCACGTTCAGTTCGAGGTAGACCTCGTTCAGATCGTACTGGCCGCGGGTCGGCTTCTGGCCCAGGCCGGTGGACTGGCCCGACTGTGCGAAGGCGTCCGGCACGTAGCTGCCTTCTTCCTTGCGGTGCTCGACACCCAGGGCGAAGCCCAGGTCGCCGGCCGGCAGGGTCACGATGGCACCCGACAGGTTGGCGGTGAAGCTGGTGGTCTTGGTGACGCCACGGGTGGTGAAGGTCGGGAACAGGAAGTCCTGCAGCTCCTGGTTCGCCAGCGAGCCCTGGCCATCAACGCCGTACGGCAGCAGCGGGTTCCACGGGCGGCAGTCGCCCAGGATCGGGTTGGCCGCGGTGCCGCAGCGGGCAACGCCGCCGGCATCGATGAACGACGGGCCCAGGGCCTGACGCGCGCCGATCAGGCTCATGTCGCCACGGTTGCTCTTGATCGACTCGTTGCGGTTCCACAGCGCGCCGACATCCCAATCGAAGGTCTTGCCGCCGAGCTCGAAGAAGCCGGTCAGGGTCGGAGCGAAGCGCAGGGTCTTCAGCTGGCTGTCAGTGGTACGCGGCACTTCCCACAGGCGGCGACGGAAGCTGACGTCCTGGCCGACCGGATTGAAGGCGCTGGCAGCCGACAACGGGGTCTTGATCGAGTTGGAAGCGGACTGGTACGGGTAACCGGCAATCTGCTGGAACGTCTGGCGCTCGTTGTAGAGCACGTCGGTGTTCAGGCTGATCGAATCGGTGAAGTCGTAGGTGCCGTTGATGTAGACCGACTTGCGCTTCACACCGGTGAGCAGGGTCATCTGCTCGTTCGAGTTGGCGAACTCGTCTTCGGTGATCGCGTGGTAGTCGTTCGGGTTCTTCGGGTTGCCACCCGGGTTCAGGGTCTGCCACACAGCGCTCGACTTGGTGCAGTCGTACAGCGCCGGGTTGCACCAGCTGCCGTTCTGGCTGATCGGGCTCCAGTCAGCCGAGGTCGAGTTCGGACCCAGCGAGCCGTCACGGCTGTACCAGCGGTCCTTGGCCCACACCGGATCCTGCTTCGAGTACTCGGCCGACAGGGTCAGGCTGCCGCGTTCGCCGCGGGCACCGAGGGTCATCGAATAGGTTTCGGTGTCGCCGTCGCCCTTGCCGTACTGGCCGACGTAGACGTTGGCTTCGCCGCCATCGAAGTTCTTGCGGGTGATCACGTTGACCACGCCGGCAATGGCGTCGGAACCGTAGATCGACGAGGCGCCATCCTTCAGGATCTCGATGCGCTCAACGGCCGACATCGGGATCTGGCTCAGGTCCTGCAGGCCCGAGGTCGAAGCGCCCAGGCGCTTGCCGTTCATCAGCACCAGGGTGCGCTCGGCGCCCAGGTTGCGGATGTCGACGTAATAGCCGCCCACGTTCTCGCCCGAAGCCAGCGACTCCGAACGCGAGATGGCCGGGGAGCCGGCCGAGGTCAGGTTGTTCAGCACGTCGGCGACGCTCGAGAAGCCCTGCTTTTCCAGGGATTCGCGGGTCATCGTCAGGATCGGCTGCTGGGTTTCCACCGAGGCGCCGCGGATGCGCGAGCCGGTGACCGAAATGCGGTCCAGGTCGGTGGTGCCCTTTGCTTCCTGCGCCGAAGCAAAGGCCGGCGCCAGCGCCAGCGCAATGCCGGCCGGCAGCAAGCCGAACCGCACTGCGGGATTACGAACGTTCATCTATCTCTCCAAGGTACGTGTTAGCAGCGTGTTAAAACACCCCAGCACGTTACGATTGCGTTGCAGCGCTGTATTTGCGCGAACCAACCGGAGACTTTGCGGATTGTGGCGGGAGCAAGCCGCCGTTCTCCCTGAAGCGCGATGCGGACTGGCCGTAGCGGGCGCGGAACGCACGCGCGAAGCTGCAGCAGTTGTCGAAACCGCTGGCGGCAGCGACCTCGCCCACCATCATGTCGGTGTCACGCAGCAGATCAGCGGCGCGTTCGAGGCGCAGCCGTGCCGAAAGCGACTGCGGGCTTTCCTCGTACAGGCTCTGGAAGGTCTTGGACAGGTACCAGCTGGAGAAGTTGGTCAGCTCGGCCAGTTCGCCGATGCGCACCACCCGGTGGCTGTTGCCTTCCAGATAGAGGCGCGCGCGCTGCATGCGGCCGAACACCTGGCGCTTGCGGCTGCGCGAGCGGCCCGGGCAGCGCTGCACGTTGTCGGCCAGGCCGCGCTGCAGGCCCGCGAGGTGCAGCAGCAGCGGGCGCAGGGCCTGCGCCGGCTGGCCGCTGGCCAGCGCATCGCGCCACAGGCGCAGCGCCACGCGCGCATCAGTGCGGTTCATCCGGCCACGACCTGCATACAGGCCGCAGTCGGCCATCTCGGTCAGCACGCGAAGCGCTTCGATGTTCAGGTTCAGGCCAACGCACAACCCGTTGCGACCGGCCTGCACCAGCGGCCGCGATTCCTTCTCGAACGCGATCCACTCGCCTTGGCGCAGGCGGAAGCGCCCTTCCTTGGCCTCGACCCACGAGCTGCCACGCACCTGCATCCAGACAGTGAAGCTGGAGCCGGCGGTCTGCAGGCTGCCCAGCCGGGCCACGCCCAGGCAGGTCGGTGCGACGTCGTCGAGCGACCGGTCCAGGGAAACAGTTTGGCCGCGATCGGCCAGCGAGAGTTGACGCATGGGGGCACCACGGATTTGCCTAGTACAGGACTCCGTTTTGCCAAATCAGGCGGCACTGCGTCAGGAAGGTCCGACGAGATCGCCACGAATTCGCGACGAGATCCCGACGAAGAAATTACGAAGGCCCATTTCCCTTGAAAAACAACAACTTGGAGAATGCGGGGAACAGTGCAGGCGGGCGTTCGGGCAACCGCATCACGCCGATGTCAGCGCCATCGCTGACCGCCATCGCCACGAACAGGTCCTTTCCGTCGGCGCTGGCACTGAGCCCGTTGCCGGCGCTGAGCCGTTCTGCGTCCAGGCAACGTTCCGGCTCCTCGCGGCCGGGCTGGATGCGCACGAAGGTGGTGCCACACGTGGTCGAGGTACCGAGGTAGCCGATGCCGCTGTTGCCGGTCACGGTCCAGGCCCGGTATCGCCAGCGGCTGGGCCGGTCATCGCTGATCTGCTGCACGCTGGCCGGGGACAACGCGGCATCCGCCGACCACAGGCCACCGGCGGCCAAGCGGGTGAACAACACGCGGCCACTGCTCCGGTCAAAGCGCGCCTGCGACACCCCATCGATGCTGGCCAATCGGCGCCAGGGCTGGACGCTGCGATCGAACAGGCTCAACCGCGTGCGCTGGTCGGCATCGCGCTCGACCACAAACAGCTGCTGCGGCGAGGCGCCATACAGTGCCTGCAACGGCTGTTCGGCCGGAACCGGCAAGGGTTGCAGGCGTTCATCGCGTGGCGCGATTTCATAGAGCACCGTGCGCCCATGCGCATCGCGGCCAACCACGAGCAACTGCCGGCTGTCGGCCGACCAGTCAGGCGCCTGCCGCGCTTCCGGCCGCAGCCCTTCGATGGGACGCAGCGAATCCGGTCGCTGCATGTCCGCCCACCACAGGGCGAAGCTGCCGGAACGATCGGAGGTGAAGACCAGCTGGCGGCCATCAGGCGCTGCCATCGGCTGCCCATCGCGGCCACTGGAGGCGAACAGGCGCTCGGGCGTGCCGCTGCCCTGCATCGGCACCTTGAACACGCCGAACTGCGCGCGCCGGTGGACGAACGCCAGCATGCCACCGCGTCGCGACACCGCTGGCCACTGCGCATCATCCAGGCCGGCATCGCGCAACGTGTGCCGCTCGACGTCCAGGTAATAGAGCCGCGCCTCGCTATCGACACGGCGACCGAAGACGATGGTTCGGCCATCGTCCAGCCAGGCCCAGCCGCGCAGCTCTGCCGCTTCATCGGTCAACTGCTCGGGCGTACCGCCCGCGGCTGGCACCCGCCACAGATCACCCAGCTGCGGGTTGCGCACGAACACCAGCCATTGCCCATCAGGCGAATAACGCGGTGCGTAGTCGAAGTCATCCTGGTCGACGCTGTAGGCCAGCGCGCGCCACTGGCCACTGGCCAGGTCCAGCACGCGGATGCCACGGTGCGCGTAGCGACCGACCATGCTGCCGAACACCAGGCCACGCCCATCTGGCGTCCAGTCGAAACTGAGCAGCTCCGTCCCATCGCAGCGTGTAGCCTGGCGCAGTGCGCCACCGGTGGCGCTGGCGATCAGTACCTGGCAGCCGCCGTCGGCGGAGAACCGCGCGAAGGCGATTTCGCGACCATCCGGCGACCAGTTCGGGAAGCGATCGACGGCACCGGCCGGTGGCGCCAGCAACTGGCGCGCCGGCGCGTTGCCGGAGGTCTGCAGCTTGATCGCGCCACCGCCGTTGCCATCCTCGTTGGCGCCCTCATAGGCCACCAGCGAACCGTCCGGTGACAGCGTGGGATAGGTTTCGAAGCCGCTGGTTGCGGTGATCAACCGATACGGTCGCTGCGGGCTGCCGATCACCCGCGTACCGTTCTCCACGGCAGCCTCCACCGGCGAGCTGCCGGCCGGTGCACGACGCAGCAGCAGCGTGGTCAACACCAGCAGCGTGGCCAGCATCAACACGCCCAGCACCAGCAGCACGCGCCGACGGATATGGCGCCAGCGGCGGCGCGCTGCCTGTGGATGCGCAGGCAACGCAGCAGTGGTCACCGGCTGCGCGGCCATGCCTTCGTCGTCGGGGACGCCTGCGGCCACGGGCTCGGCATCGTCCAGCACCTGCACCGGGACCAGAAGCCGATAGCCTGTCTTGGCGATGGTTTCGATGTAGGCCTGGCCGTTGTCGTCGTCGTTGCTGAACGCCTTGCGCAGCTGGGTGACGGCCTGGGTCAGCACATCGTTGGTCGGCAGCGTGTCCGGCCATACCTCGGCGAACAACTCGTCGCGGGTGACAACGCGACCCGGCTGCCGCAGCAGCACGCGCAGCACGCCCAGCGCCTTCGGCGTCAGCCGGCGCGGGCGACGCGCGCCGACGACCTCGACTTCGCGCGAGGACAGAGTGACGGTGCACTCTCCTATCCGGATCCGATCGGATACCGGGAACTGGATTTCGCTGCTGTTCATTTTCTGCTACACAGTAGAGACAGGTCCCGGGCAGTGTTTGCCTTCGATACCGCCCCGTCCTGGGAACAGCGAAAAGCCAGACTCCGCACAAAGCATCGGCGCATACCGCAAAAACAATCGAGCGCGCGAATACTAGCCTATGCAAGTTACCTCGCCTATCGCGTGGTCGACATCAGGCTCTCTCTCGCCGACGAATTCACATAATTTGCGACATCATTCGCGCCCTTTCGGGCGCGAAATTTTTATCTGGCGTTCATTTTCACATGCGCCGCAACATGGTCAATCCGACCAGCCGCGAAACCACCAAAGCCACGTACATCACGCCGGAAAACTGCTCCAGCATGACCAGCGCGCGTGCCTGTGGATGCAACGGCACGACGTCACTCAAGCCAACTCCAGACAGCAAGCTGAAGCTGAGATAAAGCAACTCCATCCAACTGCGCTGCGAGCCTCCGCCGGTGCCCTGGAAGCTGCCCGGGTACCACTGCTGGCATACCGCGAATGCGAACGCAAATGCCCATGCAAGCAAGGTGAATGTCGCGCCTGCGGCGAACAGTTCGTCGCGGGTGACCTTGTGGTCCTGGAGCATGTAGGCAATCAGGGCGCCGGCCGTATAGAAGTACAGCAGGCTCTCCAGCAACTGTGCGGTGGTCAGCAGTGCGCTGCGGTCGAGCAATGCGCCAGCCAGCGAGAACACCACCGACGGGATGGCCAGCAGCAGTGCCAGCCAGGTGCCCAGTGGGCTGCGCTGGACCACCCACAGCGCCAGGCCCAGTACCGCCATGCCGAACATGCCCAGCGCCGCGCGGCCGGCAGCGGTGTCATCCAGCGCGGGGTACAGCAGCACCGCGATCAACTGGGCACCCAGCAGCCAGGCCGAAGGATGACGGCGGGCAATGGCCAGCCAACGGGTGGTCATGGCAACGGGCATGGTGTCCTTCCCCCAGGGTGATGCGCGGAGCATAGCGGGGAGCGGCGTGATGAGCGGTGGTGCCGGCCGCTGGCCAGCGCTCCTCCCGGCCCCTGCACAACCGGCCGCCGGCCGGCAGCCGGCACCCGGCTACTCGTCATCCCTGGTGGTAGACCTCTGCGCCAGCCGCGCGGAACTCCTCCGACTTCTCCTTCATGCCGGCTTCGGCGTAGTCACGCACATCCTGGGTGATCTTCATCGAACAGAAGTGCGGGCCGCACATCGAGCAGAAGTGGGCCAGCTTGTGCGCATCCTTCGGCAGCGTCTCGTCATGGAACTCCCTGGCCTTCTCCGGATCCAGGCCGAGGTGGAACTGGTCTTCCCAGCGGAACTCGAAGCGCGCCTTGCTCAATGCGTTGTCGCGAACCTGCGCACCCGGATGGCCCTTGGCCAGGTCGGCTGCATGCGCGGCAATGCGATAGGCCATGATGCCGTCGCGCACGTCCTGGCGATTGGGCAGGCCGAGATGCTCCTTCGGCGTCACGTAACAGAGCATGGCCGTGCCGAACCATCCGATCATCGCCGCGCCGATCGCGCTGGTGATGTGGTCGTAGCCCGGTGCGATATCGGTGGTCAACGGCCCCAGCGTATAGAACGGCGCCTCGCCGCACTCACGCAGTTGCTTGTCCATGTTCTCCTTGATCAGCTGCATCGGCACGTGGCCGGGGCCCTCGATCATGGTCTGCACATCATGCTTCCAGGCAGTCTTCGTCAGCTCGCCCAGCGTTTCCAGCTCACCGAACTGCGCGGCGTCATTGGCATCGGCGATGCAGCCCGGGCGCAGGCCGTCACCCAGCGAGAAGGTCACGTCATAGGCCTTCATGATTTCGCAGATCTCTTCGAAATGCGTGTACAGGAAATTCTCCTTGTGGTGCGCCAGGCACCACTTGGCCATGATCGAGCCCCCGCGGCTGACGATGCCGGTCACCCGCTTGGCGGTGAGTGGCACGTAGCGCAGCAGCACGCCGGCGTGGATGGTGAAGTAGTCCACGCCCTGCTCGGCCTGCTCGATCAGTGTGTCGCGGAAGATCTCCCAGGTCAGTGCTTCGGCGCGGCCGTCGACCTTCTCCAGCGCCTGGTAGATCGGCACCGTACCGATCGCCACCGGCGAGTTGCGGATGATCCACTCGCGGGTTTCATGGATGTGCTTGCCGGTGGACAGGTCCATCACGGTGTCACCGCCCCAGCGGATCGCCCACACCAGTTTCTCTACCTCCTCGGCGATTCCCGAGGAAACGGCGCTGTTGCCGATGTTGGCATTGATCTTGGTCAGGAAGTTGCGGCCGATGATCATCGGCTCGCTTTCCGGATGGTTGATGTTGTTGGGCAGCACGGCGCGGCCGCGCGCGATTTCATCCCGCACGAACTCCGGAGTGATGATCTTCTGGATCGAGGCGCCGAACGCCTCGCCCGGGTGCTGCTGCAGCAGGCCCGCATCGCGGATCGTCTCCAGCCGCTGGTTCTCGCGGATGGCAACGAATTCCATTTCCGGCGTGATGATGCCGCGCCGCGCATAGTGCATCTGGGTGACGTTCGCGCCTGCCCGTGCACGGCGCGGCAGGCTGCGGGCGGGGAAGCGCACGGCAGCGAGCTTCGGGTCGTGCTCGCGATCACGCCCGAACGACGAACTCAGGCCTTCGAGCTGCTCGGTATCGCCACGTTCCTCCACCCAGCCGCGACGCAGTGCCGGCAGCCCGGCGCACAGATCGATACGCGCGTCCGGATCGGTGTAGGGGCCGGACGTGTCGTAGACCGTGACCGGTGCATTCTCTTCGCCGCCGAACAGCGTCGGGGTGCGGGTCAACGCGATCTCCCGCATCGGCACCTGCAGATCCGGGCGCGAACCGGGCACGTGGATCTTGCGCGAGCCGGGAATGGGCCGGGTCACGGATTCGGAGAGTTGCTGGGCCTGTTGCTGCAGGGCGGAGAGCTGTGCGTTCATCGGGCATCGTCCAGAAAGGTCAGGGACGAAGCGGCGGCGCACTGCGACCGCGCCCGGACGGTCCTTGGGCGGAGTCCGGGCACGGCTGCATTGCAAAGCTTCCCTACGCCGGTATGAGCCGGATCAGGTTCCAAGGGACTGTCTCAACCGAGGCCACGTGGCCTCGGTACCCCCGCTTCTTGGCGTGCATTAGAGCATAGACCGCCCGCTTCCGGATCTGACCCCAATCGCTGTTCGTTAACAGAACCATGACGTCGCGTTCAGTAACGTGCACGTCCGTCGCGCTCCCGCGACCGACGCTTCCATCGCCGCCGACGCGGCCCCTGCCCGGTTCGCGCTGCATGCCGCCGGCCCTTCGCTGCAAGCTCTGCTCGCTCCCCTCAATCCCTTGATCGGAGAAGCTCCTTCATGGTGTTTCGCGTTTCCATCGCACTGGTTCTGCTGCTGGTGCTGCTTGCCGGTATTGCACCTGGCCCCTTCAATACCGTGGTGCAGAGCATCCTCGGCGAACTGATCCGCGGTATCGGCTGGCTGTACCTGCTGGTGGTGTTCCTGGCCCTGGTGTTCCTGATGTACCTGGCCTTCGGACGCTTCGGCAACCTGCGCATCGGTGGCGAAGACGCCGAGCCGGAGTTCTCGCGGGCCAGCTGGATGTCGATGCTGTTCGCCGCAGGCATGGGCATCGGCCTGGTGTTCTGGGGCGCTGCCGAACCCATCTCGCACTTCAGCAAGCCACCGGAAGGGCTTGCTCCGCAGAGCCTGGATGCGGCACGCGCCTCGATGCGCTATGCATTCTTCCACTGGGGCCTGCACCCGTGGGCCATCTACGCGCTGATCGGGCTGGCAATGGCCTGGTTCCAGTTCAACCGCAACGGCCGTGGCCTGGTCAGCGACATGCTGCAGCCGATCATCGGCCGCCACCATCGCGGCTGGATCGGTCGCGTGGTCAACATCGCTGCAGTGGTCGCCACCGCGATCGGTGTCGCGACGACGCTGGGCTTCGGCACCATCCAGATCGCCGCCGGCATCGAGCGCGTGTTCGGCGTGCAGGCTACCGTCCCAGTGCAGATGACCATCATTGCCGTCGCCTTCGTGCTGTATATGGCGTCCACCGCCAGTGGCGTGGAGCGGGGTGTGAAGTGGCTGTCCAATTTCAACCTGGCGTTGGCTGCCCTGCTGGCAGCCATCCTGCTCGTGCTGGGGCCGACCGGCTTCATCTTCGATACGTTCACCACCACGCTGGGCTCCTACCTCAACCAGCTGGTGACAATGAGCCTGCGCATGTCACCGTTCTCCGGCAGCACCTGGGTGGCGGACTGGACAATCTTCTACTGGGCCTGGTGGATCTCGTGGGCACCGTTCGTGGGCTCATTCATCGCACGCATCTCGCGCGGCCGCAGCGTGCGCGAGTTCGTGATCGGCGTAGTGCTCGCGCCGACGCTGCTGGGCTTCTTCTGGTTCGCGGTGTTCGGCGGCACCGCGCTGTGGGCGCAGATCTTCGGCCATGCCGACCTGGTGCAGGCGCTGGGCAATGGCTACGAGACGGTGCTGTTCACGCTGTTCGACAGCATGCCGCTGCCGTTGCTGCTGTCGTGCATCGCACTGGTACTGCTGATGATCTTCTTCGTAACTTCGGCCGACTCGGCGGTACTGGTTCTGGCCAGCATGTCCACTGACGAAGCAGGCGATCCACCGTTGAAGCGCAAGCTGGCCTGGGGCATCGCGGTGGCGTTGATCGCAGCGGCGTTGCTGCTGGCCGGTGGCCTGGATGCACTGCAGGGCATGATCACGATTGCGGCGTTGCCATTCGCGCTGCTGATGGTGCTGGTGATGGTGTCGCTGTACCGCGTGCTCGACCAGGAGTACACGCGTGAGCGACGGCAGGCGCAGCGCCAGCGGCACATGATCGATGCGTGGATCGCACGCGAGATGGCGGCGCAGGAAGAGACGCAGGCCGAGGCCGCACGCGCGCACGATCAGGATTGAGGGTGTTTTGCAGCCTGCGGCTGCACCGCTTTTTCAGGCAAGGGCCAAGGTCAAATTCAAAGGCGGTTCTGGGTTGCTGCTGGTTGGGTGGGGCGGTGTGGGTGGGCAGGACACGCCGTGAACCCATCCATGGGGGCT
>NZ_KV791382.1:0-25652 GCF_001807895.1 Stenotrophomonas sp. HMSC10F07 | reverse complement strand
GGCTCACGCCCCTGCGCAGCCCACCCGCCCGGCCACGGACAGGTTCCTGCGCGGCCAGCCACGAAAGACAGAAGAAAAAACAAAGGCAAAAGCCGGTCGCTGCGCTCTTCAATGCCTGATTTCTGACATTTCCTGGTTGCCGGCCAGCGGCCGGCCCTACCGGGAAGCGTCCACGCATGGCCGCAGATCGCGGGAAACTGTCGGGGCGGGGTGGTGGGAGCCAGCAGGACCGTTGGCGCCATGGATGGCGCCATCGAGCCCCCATGGATGGGTTTACGGCGTGTCCTGCTGGCTCCCACCGCCCTGCCAGCTCACAGAAGCCAGCTCTTGCTGTTGCTTTGGCCGTTGCCGTTGCTTCGGCCCTGGCCTCGGCGGGTGCCGGGCGCCGCCCGGCCAAAGCCCACCCCCCGCTTCCGGTACAATGTCGGGCCCGTTTCCCAACTACGGTTCCCCGGACATGATGGTCCTCGAGGGCGCGCCCGCCCTGTCGCCGTTCCGCCGCGAACGTCTTGAATCCCGCCTGCAGTCCATCGCTCCCTCCCTGCGCATCAGCGGCGCCTGGCACGTCTACTTCGTGCAGCCCGAAGGCAGCGCCGCCCCCGACCTGACCACGCTGTGCCGCATCCTCGAAGCGGCGCCGCAGGCCGAAGCCGTGGCCGAAGGCGCAGTCAGCCGCATCGTGGTGCCGCGCCTGGGCACGCTGTCGCCCTGGTCGAGCAAGGCCACCGAACTGGTCCGCGGTGCCGGCCAGCCGGTCAGCCGGGTCGAACGTGGCCTGCGCATCGACGTGCAGGGCTGGCCGGCCGATACCGACGCTCAGCAGGCGCTGGTCAAGGCGCTGCACGACCCGATGACGCAGTCGGTGCTGGAGACCGTGGAGCAGGGCCAGGCGCTGTTCTCGGCGCCGGCGCGTGGCGAGCTGGAACGCGTGCCGGTGGACCAGCTGGAGGCCGCCAACCAGCGCCTCGGCCTGGCCATGGCCCAGGACGAGATCGACTACCTGCGTGAACGCTTCACCGCGCTGGGCCGCTCGCCGTCGGACGTGGAACTGATGATGTTCGCGCAGGCCAATTCCGAGCACTGCCGCCACAAGATCTTCAACGCCAGCTGGACCATCGACGGCCAGGAGCAGGACCGCTCGCTGTTCCGGATGATCAAGAACACCCACCAGCAGACCCCGCAGCACACGCTCAGCGCGTACAGCGACAATGCCGCGGTGATCGAAGGCCATCCGGCGTCGCGCTATCGCCCCGATCCGGCCAGTGGCGAATACCGCCGCGAAGCGCAGGTGCCCAGTGCCTTCCAGATCAAGGTGGAAACCCACAACCACCCAACCGCGATCGCACCGTTCCCGGGCGCCTCGACCGGCGCGGGCGGCGAGATCCGCGACGAAGGCGCGACCGGCCGCGGTGGCAAGCCGAAGGCGGGCCTGACCGGCTTTTCGGTCTCGCACCTGCGCATTCCGGAATTGCCGCAGCCGTGGGAGGCGCCGCGCGCGCTGAACCCGCGCATGGCACCGGCGCTGGAAATCATGACCGACGGCCCGCTCGGCGGCGCCGCGTTCAACAACGAGTTCGGCCGCCCGAACCTGCTCGGCTACTTCCGCAGCTTCGAGCTGCCGGAAGGCGCCGACCTGGTGCGCGCGTACGACAAGCCGATCATGCTGGCCGGTGGCCTCGGCGCGATCGACCGCGTCCAGGTCGACAAGATCCCGCTGCAGGCCGGTGATGCGGTGATCGTGCTGGGTGGCCCGGCGATGCTGATCGGCCTGGGCGGCGGTGCGGCCAGTTCGGTGGCCTCCGGTGAAAGCGCCGAGGACCTGGACTTCGCCAGCGTGCAGCGCGACAACCCGGAAATGGAGCGCCGCTGCCAGGAGGTCATCGACCGCTGCGTGGCGATGGGCGCCAACAACCCGATCAAGTTCTTCCACGACGTCGGCGCCGGTGGCCTGTCCAACGCCATCCCCGAACTGCTGCACGACTCGAACGTCGGTGGTGTCATCGACCTGGGCAAGGTGCCCACCGATGATCCGTCGCTGTCGCCGATGCAGCTGTGGTGCAACGAGTCGCAGGAACGCTACGTGCTGGGCGTGGCCCAGGAACGCCTGGCCGAGTTCGCCGCGCTGTGCGCCCGCGAGCGCTGCCCGTTCGCTGCGGTCGGTGTGGCCACCGCCGAGGAACATCTGGTGGTGGCCTACGGTGCCGTGCCGGGCCACACCCCGGCCGATGCACCGATCGACCTGCCGATGGACGTGCTGTTCGGCAAGCCGCCGAAGATGCACCGCGATACCGCGCACCCGCCGGCACCGCGCTGGCCGGCGCTGAAGACCGGTGGCCTGGACCTGCAGGAAGCCGGCCTGCGCGTGCTCGCGCACCCGACCGTGGCCTCGAAGAACTTCCTGGTCACCATCGGTGATCGCAGCGTCGGCGGCCTGACCGCGCGCGAGCAGATGGTCGGCCCGTGGCAGCTGCCGGTGGCCGACGTGGCAATCACCCTGGCCGACTTCGACGGCGTAGCCGGTGAGGCGATGTCGATCGGCGAGCGCACCCCGCTGGCCCTGCTCGATGCCGCTGCTTCGGCACGCATGGCGGTGGGCGAAGCGCTGACCAACCTGTGCGCTGCCCCGGTCGATGCGCTGGATGAGATCAAGCTGTCGGCGAACTGGATGGCCGCGGCCGGTCACCCGGGCGAAGACGCGCTGCTGTACGACGCGGTGAAGGCGGTGGGCATGGAACTCTGCCCGCAGCTGGACATCAGCATCCCGGTGGGCAAGGACTCGCTGTCAATGCAGGCGCAGTGGCACGACCAAGGCGAAGCGCACAAGAGTGTGTCGCCGGTGTCGCTGGTGATCTCGGCGTTCGCGCCGGTCGCCGACGTGCGCCAGCAGTTGACCCCGCTGCTCGACCGGGAGGTGGACAGCGAGCTGTGGCTGATCGGCCTCGGTGCCGGCAAGCAGCGCCTGGGGGGTTCGATCCTGGCCCAGGTGCATGCCGACCACGGCGACCTGCCGGCCTTCGCCGGTGCCGCCCCGGACCTGGACGATCCGCAGCGCCTGCGGGGTTTCTTCGAGCTGATCCGCGATGCACGCCAGTCCGGCCTGCTGCTGGCCTATCACGACCGCAGCGACGGCGGTGCTTTCGCCGCGCTGTGCGAAATGGCCTTCACCTCGCGCCTGGGCTTGGACATCGCCCTTGATGCCTGGGGTGACGATCCGTTCCGCAGCCTGTTCAACGAAGAACTGGGCGCGGTGGTGCAGATCGCGCGCGAAGACCGTGCAGCGTTTGCCGACCTGGTTGAACGCCATGCATTGACCGAATGCGCGCAGCGCATCGCCAAGCCAACCACCGCACCGGTGGTGCGCGTGTCGCTGGGCGGCGAGAACCTGGCCGAGTGGCGCTGGGAGGCCTTGTTCGATGCCTGGTGGTCGGTCACCCACGCGATGCAGAAGCGCCGCGACAACCCGGCCAATGCCGATGCCGAGCGCGAGATCGCGCGTGCCTTCAACGCACCGGGCCTGAAGCCGAAGCTCAGCTTCGACCTCAACGAGGATGTGGCGGCACCGTTCATCAGCAGCGGTGCGCGTCCGCGCGTGGCGGTGCTGCGCGAGCAGGGCGTCAACGGCCAGATCGAAATGGCCAACGCCTTCGAGCGTGCCGGCTTCCGTGCCTTCGACGTGCACATGAGCGACCTGATTGAAGGCCGCGTGGCCCTGCAGGATTTCACCGGCCTGGTGGCCTGTGGTGGCTTCAGCTATGGCGACGTGCTCGGTGCCGGCCGTGGCTGGGCCACCTCGATCCTGGAGCGCAGCGCACTGCGTGATGCCTTCGCCGCGTTCTTCGCGCGCGAAGACAGCTTCGCGCTGGGCGTATGCAACGGCTGCCAGATGATGAGCCAGCTGAAGAACATCATTCCGGGTGCCGAGCACTGGCCGCAGTTCCGTCGCAACGCCAGCGAGCAGTTCGAAGCCCGCACCGCGCTGCTGGAAGTGGTGGAATCGCCGTCGATCCTGCTGCGTGGCATGGCCGGCTCGCGCCTGCAGGTGGCGGTGGCGCATGGTGAAGGCCAGGCCGTGTTCGACAATGCCGTCGACCAGGCTGCTGCACGTGTCTCGCTGCGCTACATCGATGGCAATGGCAAGGTGGCCAGCCAGTACCCGCTGAACCCGAACGGTTCGCCGGACGGCATCACCGGCCTGACCAGCAGCGACGGCCGCGTCACCATCATGATGCCGCACCCGGAGCGCACCCCGCGCGCGCTCAACCTGAGCTGGGCACCGGCGGAATGGCAGGGTGATTCGCCGTGGATGCGCATGTTCCGCAACGCGCGGGTGTGGTGCGGCTGATCGCATCGTTCCGCGCAGGCCGCAATGCCACCGCGTATGGAGAAACCCGCCGCTTTGTCGGCGGGTTTTTCTTTGCGCTCGTGAAACCCTTGTCGCGCCCGCTAGTTACATCGGTTTTCATGCGCCAACGGTTCGTCACGTGCACCTAACAAAATACTTTTATAAACACGTGAAATGGTGAACTGCTTCACGGCAATAGCATTTGTCGTGTCAAAGTCTTGACGATCTGCAAAGTTGCCGTTAACACTTGAACCCCGTTTCAGAACCATTCATTCCGCAGTAACCGCTCGGCGCACGCGCTCGGTTTTCTGTCGCTGCGCGCCGTTCGGCAATACCCCGCAGTAAATCACGCGAATAAACGCCCCCAGGGGACGTTGGGCCACAAGGCCCGGCGGTGGCGTTGCTTTGCCCAAAACCAGTCCAATCAGGAGCCGTACCGATGAATCGGATTTATCGCAAGGTCTGGAACAAAGCATTGGGTCAGTTGGTGGTGGCCTCGGAACTGGCCTCCTCCGACAGCAGCGGTGGTGTTGTCGACCAGCGCCGCGATACGACACAGGCCACGCCCGCGCTGTTGGCGGTGGCACTGGGCCTGGTATTGGGATTGGGCATGAGCGGTTCCGCCATTGCACAGTCAGTGCAGATCGGCGGCAGCGCTACCTGCGTCGCATTCAGCGGCAAGCTGCTGGAAAAGTGCCTGATCGAAGGCTCGGCCACGGCCAAGGGCAGCAACGCGGTGGCGATCGGCAGCAACAGCAATGCCAGCGCCGCCAACAGCGTGGCGCTGGGCGCTGGCTCCAAAGCAGCGCGGGCCAATACCGTGTCCGTCGGCGACGCCGGCAAGGAACGGCAGATCACCAACGTGGCCGCTGGTACCCAGGCCACCGATGCGGTGAACAAGTCACAGCTGGATGCGCAGGCGCGCGCCACGCAGGCCGCGCTGGCGGATGTCGCCGCAGATGGAAACCGCTACTTCAAGGCCGATGGCGCAGGTGATGAAAGCGACGCGGCGAAGATCGACGGGCAGGGCGCGGTTGCAGCGGGCGCCGGTGCGCAGTCGTTGGCCAATGCCACCACCGCCATCGGTACCCAGGCGATTGCCGCCGGCCTGGGCGCCAGCGCGTTCGGCCAGGGCGCATTGGCAATCGGTGACGCCAGCGTGGTGGTTGGGCAGAGTGCTGCCGCGTTCGGTCTTGGTGACACCGCTGTCGGCGCCAGTGCCTATGCTGCAAGCGAGAATGGCGCGGCCACCGCCCTGGGTGCGCTGTCCGAAGCCACCGCCGATGGCGCCACTGCCGTGGGTGGCGGTGCGGTGGCGATGGGCCCGGGCAGTACCGCACTGGGCCGCGGCGCCACTGCCGCCAATGAAGCATCAATCGCGGTGGGTGCGTTCAGCACCGCCGTCGGTGAGTACAGCACCGCGCTGGGGTCCAACTCGGCGGCGATTGCCACCGGCAGCGTGGCGCTGGGCGCCGGCTCGCTGGCCGACCGCGTCGATACCGTCTCTGTCGGCGCCGCCGAATATGGCCTGACCCGGCAGATCACCAGCGTCGCTGCGGGTACCGAAGATACCGACGCGGTCAATGTCGGCCAGTTGAAGAACGTGGCCGCCGTGGCCGATGCCACGGCCAAGCGTTTCCAGGCCACTGGCAGCAGCAACAGCGACGCCGGCGCGCTGGCCGAAGGTGACGAGGCACTGGCGGCCGGCGAGGCGGCCAACGCCATCGGCAACGGCACCACCGCCGTGGGTGCCGGCGCCACGGCCGTTGCGCAGAACGCCACCGCCGTCGGCAACAACGCGCTGGCGTCGGGCCAGAACAGCGCCGCGTTCGGCAACAACGCACAGGCGAACGGCCCGGGCAGCGTCGCCGTCGGTGGTGCTGCAGTGGATGCCGATGGCAATCCGCTGATCACCAGTGGTGGCGTGCCGGTGGAAACCGGCGCCACCAGCGCAGGCGTCGGTGGCACTGCAGTCGGCGCCAGTGCCGAAGCCAGTGGATTTGCGGCGTCGTCCTACGGCGTTGGCGCGTATGCCGCCGGTGCGCAGTCGTCCGCATTCGGTGCGGTCGCCAATGCCATCGGTGACTACTCCACCGCACTGGGTACGCAGAGCACCGCCACCGGTACCAGCAGCGTCGCCATCGGTGGCCCGGCCGACCTGATTCCGGGCCTGGGCTTCTTCGTGCAGACCCAGGCCAGCGGCGAAGCCGCCACCGCGGTCGGCGCCGGCGCTATCGCCAGCGGTGATCGTGCGGTGGCCAACGGCAGCCTGACCGAAGCGTCCGGTGCGGAATCCACCGCCGTGGGCTACTTCGCCTATGCCCCGGGTGAGAATGCCAGCGCGCTCGGTGCGCAGACCTGGGCCAGCGGCGCGCAGAGTACCGCCGTCGGTTATTACGCTACCGCACGCGGTGCCAACAGCGTTGCACTGGGTGCGAATTCCGAGGCTGTCCGTGCCAACAGCGTAGCGGTCGGCAGCGCCGGCAACGAGCGGCAGATCACCAGCGTTGCCGCGGGCAGTGAAGCCACCGATGCGGTCAATCTGGCCCAGTTGAAGGGGGTCGCTGCCGTGGCTGATGCCACCGCCAAGCACTTCCAGGCCACCGGCAGCAGCAACAGCGATGCCGGTGCGCTGGCCGAAGGCGAAGATGCGCTGGCCGCTGGCGAGGCGGCCAATGCGATCGGCAATGGCACCAGTGCACTGGGTGCGGGCGCCGTCGCCATCGCGCAGAGCGCCACTGCCGTCGGCAGCAACGCGCTGGCCTCGGGGCAGGGCAGCGCGGCCTTCGGCGCGGCGGCCACCGCCAGTGGCAGCAACGCCACCGCCCTGGGAACGCAGAGCAGCGCCACCGGCGCTGGCAGCGTCGCCATCGGTGGCCCGGCCGACATCGTGCCGGGCATGGGACTGTATGTGCAGACGCGGGCCAGCGGTGTGTCCTCCACCGCGGTCGGTGGTGGCGCCGTCGCCAGTGGTGACCGCTCCTTGGCCAATGGCAGCTTCACCGAAGCGGTGGGTGCCGAGTCCACCGCGCTGGGCTACTTTGCCTATGCCGCCGGCGACAACGCCAGTGCATTGGGTGCGCAGACCTGGGCCATCGGCAAGGACAGCACGGCCATCGGTTACTACGCCACCGCTGGCGCCGAAAACAGCGTCGCGCTGGGCGCCTATTCGGGCTCCAACCGGGCCAATACGGTGGCCGTGGGTACCAATGGCAATGAACGCCAGATCGTCAGCGTGGCCGCGGGAACGCAGGCGACGGATGCAGTGAACAAGGCGCAGCTGGATGCCGTGGCCAGCACCGCCGACAGCACCGCGCGCTTCTTCCAGGCACAGCCCGAAGCGGGCAGCGATACCGGTGCATTGGCCGACGGCGAAGGTGCGGTTGCGGCGGGTTCGTCGAGCAATGCGATCGGCGCCGGCGCGGTCGCGCACGGCGCAGCAGCCTCGGCCATCGGTGACGACGCCGTGGCGGTAGGTCGCAACAGCAACGCCACCGGCAATGGCGGGGTTGCCATCGGTGGCCTCGGCCAGGCCTACGACGAATACAACCAGCCGATCATCGGTGCTGACGGCACGGCACAGCGGGTCGGTACCACCGCCGTTGCCGACGCTACGGCGGTCGGCAGCGGTGCGCAGGCCACTGGTGCCGTGAGCAGCGCGTTCGGCAATGCCGCCAAGGCCAGTGGCGACAACAGCTTCGCGGCCGGCGGCAAGTCGCGTGCGACCGGCAGCTATGCCGTTGCGGTCGGTGACAGCGCCTTCGCCAGCAGCGATGACAGCACCGCTGTCGGTGGCTACAGCTGGGCCACGGCCAGTGGTGCGAGCGCCTTCGGTTCAGGTGCATGGGCCACCGCCACCAACGCCTCGGCGTTCGGCAACGCGGCATGGGCCAGCGGCAGTGGCGCAACCTCCATCGGCTACAACAGCTGGGCCAATGGTGCCAGCTCAACCGCAGTCGGCCGTGGTGCCTTCGGCTATGGCGACAACAGCGTGGCGCTGGGCTTCCAGGCGCTGGGTAACAGCCTCAACAGCATTGCCATCGGCACCAACACGGTGGCCGGTGGTGAAAGCGCGATCGCGCTCGGGGCCGGTAGCAACGCCAGCGCCAGCAACGCTGTCGCGCTCGGCGCCGGTTCGGTTGCCAGCCGTGCACGCACGGTGTCGGTGGGCAGCAGCGGCAACGAGCGGCAGATCACCAACGTCGCCGCCGGCACCCAGGCCACCGATGCGGTGAACAAGGCACAGCTGGATGCGGTCGCGAGTACCGCCACCACCACCAGCCGCTTCTTCCAGGCCAGTGGCAGCGGCGGTGACGTGGCCGGTGCGCTGGTGGACGGTGACAACGCGCTGGCCGCCGGTGATGCGGCCAACGCCATCGGCAACGGTGCCACCGCACTCGGCAGTGGTGCCAATGCGCTGGCCAACAACGCGCAGGCGATCGGTTTCAACGCGCTGGCCAGCGCCGCCAACGCCAGCGCCGTCGGTGCCAACGCACAGGCGACCGGTGAGTACGCCACCGCGCAGGGTGCGGAAAGCGAAGCCAGCGGCGAGCAGAGCGCGGCGTTCGGTGCCGCCAGCATCGCCAGTGGGGCCGGCAGTACCGCCAACGGTGTGTTGTCCGAAGCCTCCGGCGAGGAAGCCGTGGCGGTGGGCTACTTCAGCAATGCCAGCGGCAGCGGCGCCACCGCGGTCGGCAGCGAAAGCGTCGCCAGCGGCACGGCGTCGGCAGCGTTCGGCATCGGCGCCGAAGCGACCGGTGGCTACAGCACCGCCATCGGTGGCTATTCCCAGGCATCGGCGTTCAACGCCACCGCCTTCGGCAACTTCGCCAGTGCCACCGGTTCCAACAGCGTGGCGCTGGGCGGCGACTCCGAGGCGTCGGGTGCCTACAGCACCGCCACCGGCCAGGGTAGCCTGGCCACCGGCACCAACAGCGTCGCCGTCGGTGGTTCGCTGTTTGGCGTGCTGGCCACCGAAGCATCGGGCAATTACTCCACCGCCGTCGGTGGCGGCGCCTGGTCCGGCGGCATCAACAGCACCGCACTGGGCAACGCCGCCGAATCGCGCGCTGCCAACAGCGTGGCGCTGGGTGCCGATTCGATCGCGGACCGCGACAACACCGTGTCGGTGGGCGGTGGTGGCAATACCCGCCAGATCACCAACGTGGCCGCTGGCACGCAGGGCAATGATGCGGTCAACAAGAACCAGCTCGACGCCGTAGCGGCTGCAGCGGACAAGACCAGCAGGCAGTTCCAGGCCAGTGGCAGCGCCGATGGTGAAACCGGCGCGCTGGTCGAGGGTGACAACGCGCTGGCGGCCGGTGATGCGGCCAACGCCATCGGCAACGGTGCCACCGCACTCGGCAGCGGCGCCAATGCACTGGCGGCCAACGCCACGGCGGTCGGCATCGATGCGCTGGCCACCGGCAACAACGCCGCAGCACTGGGCAGTACCGCACAGGCCACCGGCGAAGACAGCCTTGCGCTCGGTACCGGCGCCAGTGCCAGCGAGCTGGGTGCCAGCGCCGCGGGTGCGCGTGCACAGGCCAGTGGTGCGTACAGCACCGCGACCGGCACCGAATCCAACGCCAACGGCACGCAGGCACTGGCCAGTGGCTTCCGCAGTGCCGCCTCCGCCGATGGCACCACCGCCGTCGGTGGCTATGCTGAAGCCAGCGGTCGCCTTGGCACCGCGTTGGGCTACGGCTCGGCGGCCAGCGGTGCCAACACCACGGCAGTGGGCTTCGGCGCCGCCGCGGCCGGTAGCGGTGCCGTTGCGGTCGGCCAGTCCAGCGAAGCCAGTGGCGCTGAGAGCGTGGCCATCGGTGGCAGCACCTTCTTCGGCCTGATCCCGTCGCGCGCCAGCGGCACCGGCGCGGCGGCCTTCGGTGCCGGCGCCTGGGCGACCGAAGATTACGCCACCGCGATCGGCTGGAATTCGTGGGCCGATGCGGCAGATGGCACGGCACTGGGCGCCAGTGCCACGGCCAGTGGGTTGAACAGCGTGGCGCTGGGCGCCGGCTCCAAGGCCGAGCGCGACAATACCGTGGCCGTGGGCACCGCGGGCGGTGAGCGCCAGGTGACGCATGTGGCAGCCGGCACCGAGGCCACCGACGCGGTGAACAAAGGCCAGCTGGACGCGGTTGCCAGCGTTGCCGACAGGACTGGCCGGCAGTTCCAGGCCAGCGGCAACGCCGATGGCGAAGCCGGTGCCCTGGTCGACGGTGACAACGCACTGGCCGCCGGCAACGCGGCCAACGCCGTCGGCAACGGCGCCACCGCGCTGGGCAGCGGAGCCAACGCCATGGCCGTCAACGCCACCGCCGTCGGCGTCGATGCCCTGGCCACCGGCAACAACGCGGCGGCACTGGGCAGCAACGCGCAGGCCAGTGGTGTCGACAGTGTGGCCGTGGGCAGCGGCGCCAGCGCCAGCGAACTCGGTTCCAGCGCCAGTGGTGCTGGCGCCCAAGCCAAGGGCGCCTACAGCACTGCCAGCGGTGCGCAGGCCACGGCCAGTGGCACGCAGTCGCAGGCCAGTGGTTTCCGCGCCACTGCCTCGGCCGATGGCGCTTCCGCGCTGGGCAGCTATGCCGAAGCCAGTGGCCGGCTTGGTACGGCGGTCGGCTACGGCAGCAAGGCCACCGGTGCGAATGCCACTGCGGTGGGTGTCAGCGCCAATGCGTCGGCGGCCGGCAGCATCGCACTGGGTGCCGGTTCGGTGGCTGATCGTGCCAATACCGTGTCAGTGGGCAGCAGCACCAGTGATCGTCAGATCACCCGTGTCGCCGCTGGTACCGAGCGCACCGATGCAGTCAATCGTGGCCAGCTCGATGCGGTCGCGGCGACCGCCGATGGCACCGCACGCTACGTCAAGGCCACTGGTGCGGGTACCGCCAGTGCCAGCGGCAGCGATGCCGCTGCGGTCGGTTCGGCCGCCAGTGCCAGTGGTGCACGCAGCAATGCGCTGGGTGCCAACGCGATGGCCATTGGCAATGGTGCGCTTGCACTGGGCAACGGCGCCGGCGCGTCCGGTGCGAACTCGGTGGCTCTGGGTGCGGGCTCGCGTGCGCTCGATGCCAACGTGGTGTCGGTCGGCGGTGGCAATGGCACCGATGGCCCGGCCACGAGGCGGATCGTCAATGTGGCCGACGGCCGCATCGCTGCCGGCAGCACCGATGCGGTCACCGGGTCACAGCTCAACGTCACCAACCAGCGCGTGGGCGCAGTGGAAACCCGCGTGGGTGATTTCGATTCGCGCATCGCGACGGTCGAGACCACGGCGGCCAGCGCAGTCGGCTATGACGACGCCAGCCGTGATCGCCTGACCCTGTCCGGCTTCCAGGGCACCACCATCGACAACGTCGGTGCCGGCAGCATCGCCGCCGGCAGTCGCCAGGCGATCAATGGCGGGCAGTTGTTCCAGTCGCTCAGTGATGCCGCCAGCTTCCTCGGCGGTGGCGCCAGCGTCGGCATGCAGGGTGTGTTCGTGGCGCCGAACTATGTGATCCAGGGCGCGACGTACAGCAACGTCGGCGATGCGCTCGGTGCGCTGGACCGCAAGGTCAGTGAGATTGACCGTCGTACTGCCGGTGGCACGCGTGCAGGTGCTTCCAGCCTGCGCGCAATGAGTGCGTCGCTGGATGAGAGCCCGCTGGCCAGCATGGCCGACGCACCGGCCACCGCCGATGCGGCACCGGCCAGCACCGCACGCGTGCAGGGCGCGCCGACTGCCGCCGCCGCCGGTGCCGGTGCCGGGATTCCGGTTGGCACCCCGGCCACCGGCTTCAATGCCGTCGCCATGGGTGAAGGCGCAGTGGCCAGTGGCGCCTCGTCCACCGCCATCGGCCAGGGCGCCAGTGCCACTGCTGCCAACGCGGTGGCTTTGGGCCAGGGCTCGGTTGCCGATCGTGCCAATACGGTGTCGGTGGGCAGCGAAGGCAACGAACGCCAGGTCACCAACGTCGCCGCCGGCACCACCGCCACCGACGCTGTCAACAAGGGCCAGCTGGATCGTGGCATGGCCACCGCCAACAGCTACACCGACAGCCGCGTGCAGGCCGTCGCCGATAGCTTCGATGCGTTCAAGGGCGAGATCGACGGGCGCCTGCGCCACATGGATCGTCGCATCGACCGCCAGGGCGCGATGAGTGCGGCGATGCTCAACATGGCCACCAGTGCCGCCGGCATCCGCACCCAGAACCGGGTCGGCGTCGGCATCGGTTTCCAGGGCGGCGAGTCGGCGTTGTCGCTGGGCTACCAGCGTGCGATCAGCGATCGCGCCACGGTCACCTTCGGCGGCGCCTTCAGCAGTGACGACAGCTCGGTCGGCGTTGGTGCCGGCTTCGGCTGGTAAGCCAAACCACTGCGCCGGCGGCCACCCACGCCGGCGCATCACCTGCAACGAGGGCCTGGGGGGAGGTCACGGCAATCCCGGCTGGGCCGGCCGGGAGTCGTCAAGGAATGATGGCCGCAGTGTTGGTTCGATCCATGACCCAGAAGAGGAATTTCGACGTGATCAAGAAGCAGAACCTTCGCATCAATGTGCTTGCCGCCGCCGTGCTGTCGATGACCGCGGTGGGTGCCGTCCACGCCGCCGGGTTGCCGACCCGTGAACCGGTGCGCCAGGCCAGCACCGCCGAGCCGGGCGCCGAGCGCATCATCGTCAAGTATCGTGCCGGCACCGCTGCGGCGGGCGACCGTTCGGCCAAGCTGTCCAGCGTGCAGTCCGCGCTGACCCGCGCCAGCCTGTCCGGTGGCACCGCCCGCGCCAGCACGCTGGGCCCGCAGGTCGTGCGCAGGCTCGGCGTCGGTGCCGACCTGATCCGCCTGCAGGGGCGCCTGGCGCCTGCGGAACTGCAGCGCGTGCTGAAGGAACTGAAGGCCGACCCGGCCGTGCAGTACGCCGAAGCCGACGTGAAGCTGCGCCGCACCGAGCTGCGCGCCGGTGACGTGCAGCCGGCGCTGGCGCCGAACGACCCGTACTACCAGCAGTACCAGTGGCACCTGCACAACGCCACCGGTGGCATCAACGCACCGTCGGCGTGGGATGTATCGCAGGGCGAGGGCGTGGTGGTAGCCGTGCTCGACACCGGCATCCTGCCGCAGCACCCGGACCTGGTCGGCAACCTGCTGGAAGGCTACGACTTCATCAGCGATGCCGAGACGTCGCGCCGTGCCACCAACGATCGCGTGCCGGGCGCGCAGGACTATGGCGACTGGGTCGAGAACGACAACGAGTGCTACACCGGCTCCGTCGCGGAGGACAGCTCCTGGCACGGTACCCATGTGGCCGGCACCGTGGCCGAGCAGACCAACAACGGCGTCGGCATGGCCGGTGTCGCGCACAAGGCCAAGGTGCTGCCGGTCCGCGTGCTCGGCAAGTGCGGTGGCTACCTCTCCGATATCGCCGACGCCATCACCTGGGCCTCCGGCGGCACCGTGGCGGGCGTGCCCGCCAATGCCAACCCGGCCGAGATCATCAACATGAGCCTGGGTGGAAGCGGCAGCTGTGACGGAACCTACCAGGATGCGATCAACGGCGCGATCTCGCGTGGCACCACCGTGGTCGTGGCGGCCGGCAACGAGACCGACAACGCATCCAAGTACCGTCCGGCCAGTTGCGACGGCGTGGTGACCGTCGGCGCCACCCGCATCACCGGCGGCATCACCTACTACTCCAACTACGGCACCCGCGTGGACCTGTCCGGCCCCGGCGGCGGTGGCAGCGTGGACGGCAACCCGGGTGGCTACGTCTGGCAGTCCGGTTCCGATGCGGCCACCACCCCGCAGTCGGGCAGCTACAGCTACATGGGCATGGGCGGCACGTCGATGGCCTCGCCGCACGTGGCTGCCGTTGCTGCACTGGTGCAGAGCGCGCTGATCGCCAAGGGCAAGGATCCGCTGGCCCCCGCCGCGATGCGCACGCTGCTGAAGGAAACCGCGCGCCCGTTCCCGGTCAGCATTCCGGCCGCCACCCCGATCGGCACCGGCATCGTCGATGCCAAGGCGGCGCTGGCCAAGGCACTGGAAGAGCCGTGCACCGAGAACTGCGGGCCGGTGGCGACGCCGCTGACCAACAAGGCCGCGGTGGGGGGACTGAACGGTACGGCTGGCAGCAGCCGCCTGTACAGCTTCGAGGCAGCCGCTGGCAAGCAGTTCAGCGTGATCACCTACGGTGGCACCGGCAACGTGTCGGTCTACATTGCCCAGGGACGCGAGCCGAGCGCCAGCGACAACGATGGCAAGTCGACCCGTCCCGGCACGTCCGAAACGGTACGGGTGAACAAGCCGGTGGCAGGCACCTACTACATCAAGGTGGTGGGCGAAGCGGCCTACAACGGCGTCAGCATCCTCGCCACGCAGTAAACCTGTCGTGTCGTAGTTGAACGGCCGAGGCCCGTCATCCTGTGTGACGGGCTTCGTCTTTTTACGAAAGCTGGCGGCAGGGCGGCGGAAATCATGGCTTAACTGCTAAAGTCGGTCCGATTGACAGGAGAGTCACGTGAACGCGCTCGCTGCAACCGTTACCGACGATGCCGAAGGCCGCATCCTGGATGCGCTGCTGGCACGCGGCCGGCTCAAGGAAGGAGACCTGGCGCGCGCGCGGCCGCTGCACGCCGAGGCCGGCGGCAGCCTGCTGGGCCTGCTGGTGCGCCTGGGCCTGGTGTCTGAACGCGACCAGGCACAGGCCAGCGCCGAGGTGCTGGGCCTGCCGCTGCTGGAGGGCAAGCAGGTGCCGGAGGCCCCGCCGCAGGCGCTGGCCGAAGGACTACCGCTGTCGCTGCGTTTCCTGAAGCAGTTCCATGTGTGCCCGCTGGAGTTGAATGAACACGGGGTGCGTCTGTGGCTGGCCGATGCCCACGATGCCTATCCGCAGCAGGCCGTGCAGTTGGCGCTGGGGGTTCCGGTGACACCGGTGCTGGGCATGCGCGCGGAGATCGATGACCTGGTCGAGCGCTGGTTCGGCCAGGGCCGCAGCGCGATGGGCGCGATCGTGGAAACCGCCGATGGCGAGGGCGGCGCGGTCGACGATATCGAGCACCTGCGCGACCTCGCTTCGGAAGCGCCGGTGATCCGTCTGGTCAACCTGGTGATCCAGCGTGCGGTGGAACTGCGCGCTTCGGATATCCATGTCGAACCGTTCGAGAGCCGGTTGAAAGTCCGCTACCGGGTCGATGGCGTGCTGGTGGAGGGCGAGAGCCCGCCGGCCAATCTCACCGCCGCGGTGATCAGCCGCATCAAGATCATGGCCCGGCTCAACATCGCCGAGCGCCGCCTGCCGCAGGACGGCCGCATCATGCTGCGCGTGCAGGGCAAGGAGCTGGACCTGCGCGTGAGTACCGTGCCCACCGCGCATGGCGAAAGCGTGGTGATGCGCCTGCTGGACCGCGAAACGGTGGTCTTCGATTTCCACCGGCTCGGCTTCACCGACGCCTTCCTGCCGCAGTTCCGCAAGGTGCTGGAACAGCCGCACGGCATCCTGCTGGTGACCGGCCCGACCGGCTCGGGCAAGACCACCACGCTGTACACCGCGCTGAGCCAGCTCAACACCGCCGACGTCAAGATCATCACGGTGGAAGATCCGGTCGAATACCAGATCGAGGGCATCAACCAGATCCAGGCCAAGCCGCAGATCGGCCTGGATTTCGCCAACGCGCTGCGCAGCATCGTCCGCCAGGATCCGGACATCATCATGATCGGTGAAATGCGCGACCTGGAAACCGCGCGCATCGCCATCCAGTCGGCACTGACCGGCCACCTGGTGCTGTCCACCCTGCACACCAACAATGCGGCCGGTGGCATCACCCGCCTGCTCGACATGGGCGTGGAGGATTACCTGCTCACCTCGACCATCAACGGCATCCTGGCCCAGCGCCTGGTGCGCCGGCTGGAGCCCACCCATGCCGAACGCTACGCAGCCTCGCCAGAGGAGATCGAACGCTTCGAGCTGCGCCGCCTGCAGCCGGAGGGACCGATCCACCTTTACCGCCCGAAGCCCTCGGCGCTGGCGCCGACCGGCTACCTCGGGCGTACCACCATCATGGAATTCCTGGTGATGAACGATGCGCTGCGGCGTGCGGTGATGCGTCGCGATGGCATGGGCGAGATCGAGCGCATCGCCCGCGAAGCCGGCATGCGCACCATGTACGAGGATGGCCTGTCCAAGGCGCTGAGCGGACAGACCACCATCGAGGAAGTGCTGCGCGTGACCGAGGAAAGCTGATGCGCGCAGGACGCCGGGGCTGACATGCCGAACTACCGCTACAAGGCGCTCAATCCGCACGGTGAGGTCTTCGACGGGCAGATGGAAGCGGCCAGCGAGGCCGAGCTGATCGCGCGCCTGCAGGACCAGGGCCACCTGCCGATGGAGACGCAGCTGGCCGACGCCGGCGCGATCGGCGGCCGCAGCTGGCGCAACCTGCTGCAGCAGCGCCCCCTGCAGGGCGCCGCCCTGCTGCAGTTCACCCAGCAGCTGGCGACCCTGCTCGGTGCCGGCCAGCCGCTGGACCGCGCGCTGTCGATCCTGCTGGGGTTGCCCGAGGACGAACGATCGCGCCGCGCGATCACCGACATCCGCGACGTGGTGCGCGGCGGTGCACCGCTGTCCACCGCGCTGGAACGCCAGCATGGGCTGTTCTCGCGCCTTTACGTGAACATGGTGCGCGCCGGCGAAGCCGGCGGCAGCCTGCATGAAACCCTGCAACGCCTGGCCGACTACCTGGAGCGCAGCCGCGCGCTGCAGGGCAAGGTCATCAACGCGCTGGTCTACCCGGCGATCCTGCTGGTGGTGGTGGGCGGTGCGCTGCTGTTCCTGCTTGGCTACGTGGTGCCGCAGTTCGCGCAGATGTACGAGAGCCTGGACGTGGCGCTGCCGTGGTTCACCAATGCGGTGCTGCAGCTGGGCCTGTTCGTGCGCGACTGGTGGGTGCTGCTGCTGGTGGTGCCGGCGCTGCTGGCGCTGTTCTTCGAGCGCAAGGCGCGGCAACCGGCGTTCCGGCTGGCGCTGGATGGCTGGCTGCTGCAGCGCCGTGGCATCGGCCGTCTCGTCGGTGAACTGGAGACCGCGCGCCTGGCGCGCACGCTGGGCACCTTGCTGCGCAACGGCGTGCCCCTGCTGGGCGCACTGGGCATCGCGCGCAACGTACTGGGCAACCGCGCGCTGGCCGCCGATGTGGAAGCGGCCGCCGATGAAGTGAAAAATGGTGCCGGCCTGTCGCTGGCACTGTCGCGCGGCAAGCGCTTCCCGCGCCTGGCCCTGCAGATGATCCAGGTCGGCGAGGAATCCGGCGCCCTCGATACCATGCTGCTGAAGGCCGCCGACACCTTCGAACAGGATAGTGCCCGGCGCATCGACCGCCTGCTGGCGGCGATGGTGCCGGCGATCACCCTGGTGCTGGCCTCGGTGGTGGGCGCGGTGATCGTGGCCGTGCTGGTGCCGCTGTACGACCTGACCAATGCCATCGGTTGACGATGGCACTCCCTGCAACCCCGACACTCCGCAACTGAAAGGACCGTCCATGATTGCCCGTCGCCGACCGATCCGCCTTTCCTTCACCGCCGCGCGCAACCAGTCGGGCATGAGCCTGCTGGAAATCATCATCGTCATCGTGCTGATCGGCGCGGTGCTGACCCTGGTCGCCAGCCGCGTACTGGGCGGTGCCGACCGTGGCAAGGCCAACATCGCCAAGGCGCAGGTGCAGACCGTGGCGTCCAAGATCGACAACTACCAGATCGACACCGGCAAGCTGCCCGGCTCGCTCAATGACCTGGTGACCGCACCGGCCGGTGTTGGCGGCTGGCTCGGTCCGTACGCCAAGCCGGCCGACCTGAACGACCCGTGGGGCCACGCCCTGGAATACCGCGCACCGGGCGAAGGCCAGCCGTATGAGCTGGTCAGCCTGGGCAAGGATGGCAAGGCCGGCGGTAGCAGCGTCGACGCTGACATCCGCTACCAGCCGTAACCGCGCATGACGTATTTCCTGCCGCGCCGGTTGCCCCACCCGCGCCTGCACGGCAGGCGCGCGGCGGGACTGTCGCTGCTGGAAATGCTGCTGGTGATCGCACTGATCGCGGCGATCGGCCTGATCACCGCCGCTGGCCTGTCGCGCGGTTTCGCCGGCATGCAGCTGCGCAGCGCCGGCAAGGACATCGCCAACCAGCTGCGCATGGTGCGCGCGCAGGCAATCGCCCGCGGCGAACCGCAGCGCTTCGTCATCGAGCCGGCGCGGCGACGTTGGGAGGGCGCCAACCAGCGCCACGGTGAGGTGCCCGCACAGCTGCAGGTGCAGTTCGAAGGCGCCGCGCAGCTGGCCACCGCGCCGGGGCAGGGCGTGATCGAATTTCATCCCGATGGTGGCTCCAGCGGCGGCCGCATCCGGTTGCAGCGCGACGGCGCCGAATGGCGCGTCGACGTCGGCTGGCTCACCGGTGAGGTCCGCTCCGGCCCCTGGCGGGCGCAATGAAGCGGCGCGCGCGTGGCTTCACCCTGCTGGAAGTGATCATCGCCTTCGCCCTGCTGGGCCTGGCGTTGACCCTGCTGCTGGGCAGCCTGTCCGGCGGCGCAAAACAGGTGCGCGATGCCGAGCTGCGCACGCGCGCGGTGCTGCATGCACAGTCGTTGCTGGCCGAGGCCGGCGTCGACGCACCGCTGCAGGTGGGCAGCCCGCAGGGTGACTGGGAACAGGGGCGCTATCACTGGGAACTGCAGGTTCAGCCGTGGGTGGAACCACGCGCTGGCAATGTCGTGCAGGCCACGTCACCGGGGACCCCATGGCTGGCAGAGCTGCAATTGCAGGTGCGTTGGGGTGACAGCGAGCGCGAGCAGCTGCGCTGGCGCAGCCTGCGCCTGTTGCCGCCCGATCTGGAGAATGCCCGGTGAGGCGCCGCGCCGCAGGTTTCACCCTGGTCGAAGTGATGCTGGCCACCGTGCTGCTGGCCGGCGGCCTGGCGTTGGCCTTTGCCAGCGTGCGCTCGGCGATGGCGGTCAGCCAGCGTGGCGAGCAGATCGCCGCCGAGAGCGAACGCATGCGCGCGGTCGAGTCCTTGCTTCGCAGGCAGCTGGCGGGCGCGTTGCGCACCCCGCTGGAGGTTCCGGACCCCACCCGCGAACCGATCTTCTTCCAAGGGGAGGAGCAACGCATGTTGTTCGCCGCCGACCTGCCCGGATACCTCGGCCGTGGCGGCCCCTACCTGCACGCGCTGCAGGTCGACGGACGCGATGGCCAACAGCGCCTGCTGCTGGACCTGGTGCTGCTGCAGGAAGGCGAGCGCATCGCCGAGAATCCACCGCGCCCGCCCGAGGTGCTGGTGGAGAACCTGAAATCGGTGCAGCTGCGCTATCGGGGTATCGATGCCAGCACTGGGCAGGTGACCGACTGGATGCCGCGCTGGGACGACACCCGCCGCCTGCCGATGCTGGTGGAGATCCAGATCGTGCCGGCCCGTGGAGCGCCGTGGCCACCGCTGGTGGTGGCGCTGCGTGCAGGTGGCAGCGGAGGCGCGCGATGAGGCGTCAGGCTGGGGCGGCATTGGTGCTGGTGCTGTGGCTGATCGCGTTGATGACCGCGCTGGTCGGCGCATTCGCGCTGAGCGCACGGGTCGAACACCTGCAGCAGCGCGTGCTGGATGACGATGCACGCGGGCAGGAACGTGCGCGTGCCGGCCTCGAATATGCCCTGCTGCGCCTGTCGGCCGATCCGCAGCGCGCGCCCTGGCGTGCCGATGGCCGGACCTATCGCTGGCAGTTCGACGACGCCAGCATCGAGATCAAGGTGCTGGACGAGAACGGCAAGATCAACCTGAACCTGGCCGATGCCGCGCTGCTGGCCGCCTTCCTCAAGGCGCTGGGTGAAGACGATGCCCAGGCCCGGCAGCTGGCCGCGGCCATCATCGACTGGCGTGACGAGGACAGCCTGCTGCAGCCGGGCGGTGGTGCTGAAGCGCAGGACTACGCCGCAGCCGGGTTGCCCTATGGCCCACGCAACAAGCGCTTCGAGACCCTGGGCGAGCTGCAGCGCGTTCTGGGCATGCGCGGCACGCTGTACCGGGCGATGTTGCCGCACCTGACCCTGTACAGCCGCCAGGCCCGGCCGGATCCGCAGTTCGCCAGTGCGCCGGTGCTGACCGCGCTGGGGCTGGATGCGGACAGGGTGATGGCGCAGCGCGCACAGCAGGAGCGTGATGCAGATTCCGCTGGTGGTACGACAACGCTTGCCAGCAGCAGCGGCACCTATAGTATCGAGTCCGCTGCCATCGACAGCAGTGGACGCAGGTCGGTGTTGCAGGCAGTGGTACGCAGTGGCTCGGGCGGGGTTCCCGGGCGGACCTACACAGTGCTTCGCTGGGAGCAGGGAATGACAGCAAGATGACGGCGTGGCAGGACAGTCTGCGGCAAGTGCAGGGCCGGATCGGCCCGGGTGCTGGCCGCTTCCTGCGCTGGTGGCGGCAGTCGCTGCTGGCCTGGGTACCGGTGCGCTGGCAATGGGCGTTGGGCTGGGGCCAGGCCCGCCTGTTGCTGCAGCCTGAGAGCGACCAGCTGCAGGTCTGGCGTGAGGCCGGTGAACGCCGCGAAGTGGTGGCGCGCCTGCCGTGGCCGCTGTCGCCGGTGGAACTGGACCGGGTACTCGAGCCGCGCCTGCGCAGCCTGCCCCGGGTGTGGCTGCTGCCCGCGGCGGATGTGCTGCGGCGCACGCTGCGCCTGCCCGCCGCGGCGGCCGACCGCCTGCGTGCCGTGGTCGGCTTCGAAATCGACCGGCAGACCCCGTTCGAAGCGTCCCAGGTCAGCTATGACGTGCGTGAACTCGGCGCGGGCGGCGAAGGGCAGTTGCAGGTCGAACTGGTGGCGTGGCCACTGCGGCAGCTGGAAGCATGGCGCGCGCGGGTGGGCCAATGGGCCGATGCGCTGGCCGGCGTCGATGCCATCGATGCGCAGGGCAACGTGTTGCAGGTGAACCTGCTGCCGCCCGCGCAGCGCCAATTGCGGCCAGACCCGATGCGGCGCTGGAACCTGCTGCTGGCAGCGGCATCCGTCGTGATGCTGGTACTGGCCGCGGTGCAGTTGCTGGACAACCGCCAGGCCGCCGCCGACGAACTGCGTGCGCAGGTCGAGCGCAGCGCGCGCAGCGCGCGTGGCGTGGCCAGCGAACGCGCGCAGCTGCAGGCGCTGATCGATGGTGCTGCATTCCTTGAGAAGCAGCGCAGCCAGCGCGCCGGTACGGTGGAGATCTGGAACGAACTGACCCGGCGCCTGCCGGAAGGCACCTATCTGGAAAAGCTGGCGATCGAGAACAACAACCTGCAGCTGATCGGCCTGAGCCGCGAAGCATCGCAGCTGGTGCAGCTGCTGCAGGACGCACCGCAGTGGCGCAAGGTCAACTTGACCGGGGTGCTGCAGGCCGATGGCGCAGCCAGTGGCCGCGACCGCTTCACCATGACCGCCGAACTGCAGCCGTTGCCGGCCGCAGCACCGACCCCGGAGGCGGCCGATGCCGATGCCAAGCGCACGCCGTGATCGCTGGTTGGCGCTGGCACTGCTGCTGGCAGTGCTGGGCCTGGCTTATCTGCTGCTGGTGCACCCCTGGTTCACCCAGCCGCTGCGTGCGATCGATGCCGATGTCGCCGCCCTGCGCGAACGCGAGTCGCGCGTGCAGGCGCAGCTGCAGCAGCAGCCACAGATCGAACAGCGCCTGCGTGCAACCCGCGAGGCCCTGCAGCAGCGGCCAGGCTTCCTGCGCGAAGCCACTGCCGAAGCTGCCGCCGCTGCATTGGGCGCCCGGCTGCAGGATGCGGTGGCGATGGCCAGCCCGGGCAACCGCAGCTGCACCATCAGCAACCGCACGCCGCTGACCGACAACCGGCGCGATGCCGAGTTCGTGCGCGTCGCCATGCAGGTGCGCCTGCGCTGCGGCGTGGCTGAACTGGCCACCGTGCTGCACAGCCTCGAAACCGGCAGCCCCCGCCTGTTCGTCGACAACCTCAACCTGATCGCGCAGCGCTTCCAGCAATCGCCGAACGAATCCGGGCTGGGCCTGGATGTGTCCTTCGAGCTGGCCGGCTATCTGCTGCCAGGCGCCGCCGCCGATGGCACGGTACCGGCACCCGCTGCGGCACCGGCACCGTCCACGTCGCCGGCCGAGGCCACGCCTGCGCCCCAGCCGGCGCCCCCGTCCGAAGGGCCGGAGGTGGCCGATGAAGCTTGAGCAGATCAGCCTGCGTACCGGCTTCCTGCTGGCACTGGCCGGCTGGGCGGCGGCGGTCTGGCTGTCAACCGTCTTCGGGCTGGGCAGCCAGCTGCCGGGCGCCGACGGTGATGCCGACGCCGCGCCATCGCTGCCATCGTTGCCGCCGCTGGCGGCCGAGCGCATGGCCAGCGCCGACAGCTACAGCGCGATCGGTGAGCGCCCGCTGTTCGCCGAAGACCGCAGACCGCGGCCCTATCTGCTGGGCGGCAGCGAACCGGCGGCCAGTGCCGCGTTGCGCCTGACCGGCGTGCTGCTGACCGGCGATTTCGGCATGGCCACGTTCACCACCGAACAGAACCGCTCGCTGCGCCTGCGCCTGAACGGCGAAGCCGTGGATGGCTGGCAGCTGGTGGCGCTGCAGCCGCGCCAGGCCACGGTGATCGGCCCCGGTGGCAACCAGGTCCTGGAACTGGCGGTGTTCAACGGCCAGGGCGGCGAGCCGCCGACGGTGCTGCGCGGTGCCAACGGTGTACCGCCTGCAGGCGCGATCGTTGTGCCGCCTTCGGCGGGTGCTCCGCCGGCGCCGCCCCCGGCCGCGGCAACCCCATCGACGCCGCCCGCCGGCAATGCCCCCACGCCTGCGGCGTCAGCTGCAAAAACACCACCGGCCAACAACAATGGTCCCAGCGAAGCGCAGATGCAGGCCATCCGCGAACGCATCCAGGCCCGTCGCCGCCAGCTGCAGCAACAGCAGCAACAACCGTCGCCGCCCCCGGGCGATGGCACCAACCGATAGAGTGAATGCATGAACCTGCGTTTTCTTCCCTGGTCCTTTGCCCTCGCGCTGCTGGTCGGCTGCAGTACGGTGTCCGCGCCGCACGTGCAGCGCAACGGCAACCTGTCGCCCAGCGCCGATGCCGGCCAAGCGGCCGACGTCGCCGCTGATGCCGCCCGCGAGAGCCAGGGCGCACCGCAGGCGGTGATCCGCCGCGGCACCGGCACCATGATCAACCGTGAGGCCGCGCGCGCACCGGCACCGGCGCTGCATGGCGCCAGCACCGGCGAGGCCACCTTCAACTTCGAAGGCGAATCGCTGCATGCGGTAGTCAAGGCCATCCTTGGTGACATGCTTGGCCAGAACTACGTGATCGCACCGGGCGTGCAGGGCACGGTCACCCTGGCCACGCCCAAGCCGGTCTCGCCGGCGCAGGCGCTGAACCTGCTGGAGATGGTGCTGGGCTGGAACAACGCGCGCATGGTCTACAGCGGCGGCCGCTACAACATCGTCGCCGCCGACCAGGCGCTGGCCGGCACGGTCGCGCCGAGCACCGCGCCGGCGGCCAGCGCACGCGGCTTCGAGGTCCGCGTGGTCCCCCTGCAGTTCATCTCCGCCACCGAGATGAAGAAGGTGCTGGAGCCGTACGCGCGCCCCAACGCCATCGTCAATGTGGACAGCGGCCGCAACGTGATCACCCTCGGTGGTACGCGCGCAGAACTGGAAAACTACCTGCGCACCGTCGAGATCTTCGACGTCGACTGGTTGTCGGGCATGTCGGTGGGCGTGTTCCCGATCCAGTCGGGCAAGGCTGAGCAGGTCGCGGCCGACCTGGAAAAGGTGTTCGGCGAAGAGAGCAAGACGCCCAGTGCTGGCATGTTCCGTTTCCTGCCGCTGGAGAACGCCAACGCCGTGCTGGTGATCACGCCGCAGGTACGCTACCTGGACCAGATCCAGCAGTGGCTGGATCGCATCGACACCGCAGGTGGCAGCGCCCGCCTGTTCTCCTACGAGCTGCGCTACATCAAGGCACGCGACCTGGCCGAACGCCTCAGCGAGGCCTTCGCCAGCAGTGGCAACCGCGGCGGCTCCAGCCCGGCCTCGCTGGCGCCGGGCGCCATCCCGTCGCAGCTGGGCGGTGACGGCGATCGTGGCATGGACAACAACAGCAGCACCCTCGGCTCGACGCTGGGCGGGAGCAGTGGCAGTGGCAGCAGCAACGGCAGCCTGAACCTGCCGCAGCGCCAGCCCGGCAACGTCAGTGTCAGCCTGGAAGTGGAGGGCGACCGCGTCGGCGTGTCGGCGGTGGAGGAGACCAACACCCTGCTGGTTCGCTCGACGCCGCAGGCCTGGCGCTCGATCCGCGAGGTGATCGAAAAGCTGGACGTGATGCCGCTGCAGGTGCACATCGAGGCACAGGTGGCCGAAGTCGCGCTGACCGGTGACCTGAAGTATGGCGTGAACTGGTTCTTCGACAACGCCGTGGCTGGTCGCGCGCTGACCGGCGCACTGGCAGGCCTGACCCTGCCGCCGGCAGCGGGCGGTTCGTGGAATACCTTCGCCGGCGGTGTCACCGGCAACGACGGCGTGGGCTGGGCGTTCACCGGCCACAACGCGGCCGCCGTGGTCAGCGCGCTGGACAAGGTCACCGACCTGCGCCTGCTGCAGACACCGTCGGTGTTCGTGCGCAACAACGCCGAGGCCACGCTCAACGTTGGCGACAAGGTGCCGATCAACACCACCACGGTGAACACCGGCGTGGGCACCAGCACCTACAGCTCGGTGCAGTACATCGACACGGGCGTGATCCTCAAGGTACGCCCGCGCGTGACCCGCGATGGCACTGTGTTCCTGGATATCGTGCAGGAGGTCAGCAGCGCCTCCGACGTGCCGGACGCCTGCAACCCGAACGAGCGCAACTGCAACCCGCGCATCTCGACCAAGAAGCTGTCCACCGAAGCGGCGGTACAGAGCGGCGACACCATCATGCTGGCGGGCCTGATCACCGACTCGGCCACCGATGGCAGCAGCGGCATTCCGGGCCTGAGCAGGATCCCGGTGGTCGGTGCGTTGTTCGGGCAGAAGACCCGCACCAGCCGTCGTTCGGAAGTGATCGTGCTGCTGACCCCGACCATCGTCCGCAACAGCCAGGAATCGCGCAACCTGACCGATGAGTACAGCAAGCGCTTCCGCGCGATGGAGCCGCTGAACCAGCCGCGCGCAAAGAAGTAAGGGGTTTGCGGCCGGGCTGCGCCCGGCACCCGCAGAGGCCGGAGCCAGAGCCAGAGCCGGAGCAACGGCAACAGCGGGTTTACTGAGGGGTGGCGGGGCGGTGTGGGTTGGCAGGACACGCCGT